>JAJYSF010000052.1 GCA_021793715.1 Actinomycetes bacterium | reverse complement strand
CGCCGTCGGGATCACCCGGAACACGATGTTCGTGCGCCCGATCGTGATCGTCTGACCGTCGGCCAGCGCCGCCTGCTTGACCTTCTGCCCGTCGAGACGCGAGCCGTTCGTGGATCCGAGGTCACGCACCATGCCGCGCTTGCCGTCCCACAGGATCTCGACGTGGCGGCGGCTCGTGCCGGAGTCGGACACGGTGACGTCGGCATCGGATCCGCGGCCGAGAACCGTTCGCGCGCGGGTCACGCGGTGGCGCACGCCGTCGACATCGAGCACGGCCTGCCAGGTGACGTCGCCCTCCACCGACGAGCTCGTCACGTCGATCGTGCCCGTGGCGACGTCGTCTGAGGCGCCGATCGAGATGGTCAGCGGGCCCGAGAAGCTGTATCCCTGCGCCGTAGCGTGCTTCGCCGCGATCTCGCGGAGCTCGTCGTGCAGCGACTGCCCCAGTGACGCGAGGCGCTCGGAATCGACACGGCTGAGCAACACCTCGTAGCTGTTGGGCGCCAGGATCCGCTCGCGGCTGACGACGGCTGCCGTCGTGTCCATCTCGCGCCGGAGGGCAGATGCGATCTCGACGGGCTGGACGCCGCTGCGGAAGGTCTTCGCGAACGCGCCGTTGACGGCACGCTCGAGCCCCTTCTCGAAGCTGTCAAGCAATCCCACGGTGCTCCTCGGTATCGGTTCGATGAATAGCGTCATGCTACTGGCCGCTGCTGGTAAGGCGAATCTAACCGTGGGTGGACTTTCAGGTACTTCTGAAGGATGACGCGATTTAGACGGCACCCGAGCACCGTGTTATTCTCGGGAGGTTGAGTTCGCGTCGAAGCGAACACGCGCAAGTGGCGGAATCGGTAGACGCGCTGGCTTCAGGTGCCAGTGTCCTTACGGACGTGGGGGTTCAAGTCCCCCCTTGCGCACCATTTGTCCTCGGGCACCCGCTCGGCGCGCGGGTGTCAGAACCCGCCGCGCCAGTCGCGGATGATCTCCACGGCCTCGTCCAGATGCGATTCGAGCACGAAGTGCCCGGCATCGAGCAGCTCGATGCGCGCGTGCGGCGCGTGCCGCTGGAAGGCTCGCGCGCCATCGGGCCCGAAGATCTCGTCGTTCGCGCCCCAGAGCGCGAGCACGGGGATCCGTGACTGCGCGATCCAGTCCTGCAGTTTCGGATACAGCGCGCGATTGCTCACGTAGTCCGTGAAGAGCGCCAGCTGAGCGAGATCGACGCCGGGTCGCGACATCTGCGCGATGTCGTGCTCCCATGCGTCGGGATCGATCGTCGTCACGTCGGGAACGCCGTGCGTGTACTGCCACTCGATCGCCTCGCGGGAGAGGGCGAAGCGCAGGGCGCTCTCCGTCTCGGTCGTCGGGGCCGCGGTGTGCTCCCAGATCGGGGCCCAGAACTCCGGTACGAATCCCTCCTCGTACGCATTCCCGTTCTGCGAGATGATGCCGTCGATCGCCGACGGATCCCACAGCGCGAGGCGCCACGCGATGGGGGCCCCGTAATCCTGGACGTACACGGTGTAACGCGTCACGCCCACGGTGTCGAGGAACGCGCGCGTGATCGTCGCGAGGTTGTCGAACGTGTAGGAGAACTCGTCGACGGAGGGAGCCGACGATCGCCCGAAGCCGATGTGATCCGGGGCGATCACGTGATACCTGTCGGCGAGAGCCGGGATCAGGTGACGGAACATGTGCGAGCTGGTCGGATACCCGTGCAGCAGCAGGAGCACGGGGGCGCCCTGGGGCCCGGCCTCCCGATAGAAGACCTCGAGACCGTCGACGGAAACGGTGCGGTGGTGAACACCTGACATGATTAACCCCTTAAAGTAAGATAACTGGTTAGTCGGTAACGTAGCAGGGTCGCACCGGGCGAGCAACGTCGGGTGCTCGAGAACGAATGCGGAGGGTGCTCGTGCTGGAAGACGAGGAGCTGCTGTTGGCCGTGCTCAACAGCAGCCCCGCGGACGGCGACCGCCGCCGCGAAGAGCTGGCGGGGGATGCCGGCGCGCGTCTCGCGCAACGGTTCGGCGGCACCGGATCCGCTGCCGAGATCGCCCGCCTTCGCCGCGTCCGCGACGCACTTCAGCGAGTGGTCGGCGGTGACGTTCGCGCGGTGGGGGAGCTGGCCGCGCTCGCCGAGGGGGTCGCGCTCGCGCCGGAGGTCGAGGCCTCGGGTCTGCGCTGGCGACTCACGGCTCCCGCCGACGAGCACCTCGCGGCACGCGTGCTCGTCGCCTGGTCCGAGGTTCAGCGTGCGCTGCCGAACCGTTTGCGGGCCTGTGCCAACGCCGAATGCAACCTCTTCCTCATCGACCACAGTCGGCCGGGGACGGCCAAGTGGTGCTCGATGGCAACCTGCGGCAACCGCATGAAGGCCCGCGCGCATGCGCAGCGCGCCCGGCGTGGGTGACGGCTTCGATTGGGCTTGACAAACAGCATGTAGTGAGTGTTCACTATCTATATGGCCACCGACCAGCCTCGCCGCCGCGTGCCGATTGAGGAGCGCCGTGAACAGATCCTCGAGGCCGCGTTGCGCGAGTTCAGCCGTAAGGGGCTGCATGGGGGATCGACCGTCGCGATCGCGGCGGACGTCGGCGTGTCGCAGCCGAACATCTTCCGCATCTACCCGACGAAGAAGCAGGTCTTCGTCGCGGCCCTCGAGCGGGTCTTCGGCCGGGTCTCGCGGACCATGCTCGCCGCGGGCGAGCGCGACGCGGCACGCCCGCTCGAGGCCATGGCAGATGCGTGGGGCGAGCTCATGGCTGACCGGGAGAACATGCTCATGCTCCTGCAGGGCTTTGCGGCCTCCGAGGATGACGACATCAGTGAGCTCATGCGCGGCTGGACCCGCGACGTGTTCGAGAGCATGGCGGCACTCGGGGACATCGGTGACGACACCTCTCACGACTTCTTCGCGGCGGGCATGCTCTACATGGTCGCCGCGGCGATGGATCTGCCCGCCCGCGCCGGCTCAGACGAATGGGCGGCGCGATTCCTCGAGTCCGGTTCGTGAGGATCGGTGGCCACGGACGCCTATTTTTTTGCCCTTTAATTAGTGACCAATCACTACGGAAGCGAAGATCATGTCATCCACCTCGACCGTCACCGGAATGCGTCTGCGTCGCGGATCCGCGCTCGCGCTGCTCGCGAGCTCGATGTTCGTCATCGTTCTCGACAGTGCGATGGTCAATCTCGCGGCATCGGCGATCCGCGACGGGCTCGCGCTCACGGCCGCGGAGACCGCGGCTGTCGCGAATACCTACGTGATCGCGCTCGCCGGCCTCGTACTTCTGGGCGGCCGCCTGGCTGACACGCTCGGCGCGCGACGGATGTTCCTCGCGGGGATGGCGCTCTACGTCGGCGCCTCCGCGGTTGCAGCTCTCGCGCCGACCGGGGCCGCGCTGCTGGCGGGTCGCGTCGGCCAGGGGATCGGAGCCGCCGTCACGATCCCGGCCGCCCTCGCGATGGTGCTCGCGATGTATGCGTCGGCGGCCGAGCGCACTCGCGCGGTCGGCGTCTGGGGCGCGGTCGCCGGCGCAGGGAGCCTCGTCGGGGTGTTCGCCGGCGGCGCGCTGACCGACGTCTTCGGATGGCGATCCGTGTTCTGGGTCCCCGTTCCGCTCGGCCTCGCTGCGGCCGTCCTCGTGAGGCGCACACTCCCTCCGGTGCGTCGTCTCCCCCAGCGGTTCGACACCGCGGGTGCGGTGAGCGTGACGGTCGGCATCAGCGCGCTCGCGCTCGGCATGGTCACCGCGGCCGAGATCGGGTGGACCGCGCCGTCGACACTCATCGCGCTCGCCGTCGCGCTCGCCGCATTCGTGGCGTTCGTCGCGGCCGAACGTCGGGCATCGCAGCCGCTGGTGCCGCTCGGTGTCTTCCGCCGGCCCCGGGTCGCCATCGCGAGCGCCATCGTGCTGCTCGCCGGCGGCACGATGACGAGCCTCTTCTTCTACCTCCCGCTCTATCAGCAGGACGTGCTCGGAATGAGCGCCCTCGCGACGGGCCTCGCGCAGGTCCCCATCGCGGTGATGATCATCGTCGCGAGCGCGCTCGCCCCACTGCTGGCCGGCGCCGTCGGCATCGCGCACGCCCTTGCCGTGTCGCTCGCGATCCTGCTGGCAGGGATCCTCGGGATCGCTCTCGACCCGTCGGAAACCTTCGGCTGGACGCACCTCGTCGCGTTCTCACTCGTGGGCACCGGCCTCGGCCTGGGCATGGTGAACGCCATGGCGATGGCGCTCCGCGACAGCGGGGAGCACGAGAGCGGCCTGTTGAGCGGCCTCGTGAATGCCGCTCAGACGCTCGGCGGTGCCGTCGGGCTCGCCGCCCTCACCGGGATCGCGCTGGGCGGTGCCAGTGGGGTGAACGCCTCGCAGATGGACTTCACCGCCACGTTCTTGGGCGGCGCGGGGCTCGTCGCGCTCGCTCTGATCCTCGCCGTCGTCGCCGCGACCGCCCGCCGCCTGCAGGCGGATGACGGCCGCAGATGACACGACGTGACTCGCGCGAGCCACGTTCGTTCCACACACAGAGAAACTGGAGAGACACCATGATCACCCACATCATTCGCATGGCCATTCGCCCGGATGTCACACCCGACCAGGTCGCTGCCGGCCTTCAGCGGATGGCGGAGGCGAGCTCCCAGATGGGACCGGAAGACGGGGTCACCCCCATCGTCTTCGGCACCGACGTCGGGGACGGGTTCGACTTCGGCGCCGTCTCCACGCTCGCCGACCTCGAAGCGTATGAGGCGATGATGACCCACCCCGCGCACCTCGAGATCGATCGGGTCGGCCTTCCCCTCGTGAGCCGCTTCCACTCTTTCGACATCACTGACGATCCCGATCCGGAGGTCGGCCGACGGATCGCAGACATCCATCGCCGTCGATTCACCGCTCACCCAGACGTGCTCGAGCTCGTCCTCGGCCTCGAGGAGTATCGCGGAAGCGGCGTTCCGGGACGCGACTGACCAGCAGACGGCAGCGCCTGGCGGCACCGGCGAGCAAAGGGAGACGACATGACCGGGCAGGATCACGACGCCGACGTCATTGTCATCGGCAGCGGATTCGGAGGAGCGGTCGCCGCGGCGCGGCTCGCCCAGGCGGGCTACTCCGTCATCATCCTCGAGCGGGGTCGGCGGTGGAACCCGGGAGACTTCCCCCGTGACCCGCGTCTCCGCGACGGATGGCTGTGGGGCGTCGACCGCGGACTCTACGACCTCCGGTGGCTCGTCGGCATGATCGCGGTCCAGGCATCCGGCTGGGGCGGGGGCTCGCTGGCCTACGCCAACGTGTTCTCGCGCCCGTTCGACGATCGCCTGAGCGGGAAGTGGCCGGCGCATCTGCGCCGGCCACGGCTCGACCCGTACTACGACCTCGCCGCGCACATGCTCGAGGTCCAGCCGGCGACCGACGACCCGCGCACCGGCCGACCGCCAGAGCGCACCGCGCTGATCGAGCAGATGATGGGAGGCAGCGACCGACCGGAGGCGACGATCCGCCCGAATCTCGCGATCACCTTCGGCGACCCGCAGCGGTGGCGACCGAATCGTCACGGCGTGCCCCGCCGAGGGTGCGCGTTCGTCGGTGAATGCGTCATCGGCTGCAATCACGGGGCCAAGAACTCCCTCGATGCCACCTACCTCGCGGTCGCGGAACGCCAGGGCGCACGCGGCGTGACCGGCGCGGAGGCCGTCGCGGTTCAGGAGGAGGCGACCGGGTACTCGGTGGTCACGACGGATCCGTCGGAACCGGACGCCCCACGTCGCACGTGGCGCGCCCGGCGGGTGATCGTCGCCGCTGGGGCGGTCGGCACGACCGAGCTCCTGCTGCGCTCACGCGCGGCTGGTGGCGGCCTTCCGCGCCTGTCATCACGCCTTGGCGAAGGCTTCTCCGGAAACGGCGACTTCCTCGCGCTGGCCGAGCTGCCGCGCGGCAGCGGCGACATGACGACCGGACCGACGATCACGACGAGCACGGCGGTCGACGTTCCCGAAGGGCGCGGATCGGTCTGGTACCAGGTGCAGGACGGCGCGTTCCCGGTCGTGTTGCATGAGCTGTTCGACGCGGTCGTTCCCGGTCAGACGGCACGTTCGTGGTGGCGTCGCCACACGGCACAGCCGGATGTGCGGCGCGTGTTCGCCGTGCTGGCGATGGGACACGATTCCGGCGCAGGAAAGCTGCGTCTGAACCGGTTCGGCAATGTGGTTCTCGGGTGGCGCAACGGGTGGCAGGCCGCGCTCTACCGCTCGCAGCGGAGGCTCGGTCCCATGCTCTCGCGTCTCCTGCGTGCTCGCCTCTACCACCCGATCACCTGGTCGACACTCCGTCGCACGACCACCGTGCACCCCATCGGCGGCGTCCCCGCGGGGCCAGAGCGTACGAGCGGCGAGAT
>JAJYSF010000051.1 GCA_021793715.1 Actinomycetes bacterium | reverse complement strand
GAACTACGGCACGCTCGTGCTCACGGAGCACCGCGGCCGCCGCCTCGGCACCGTCGTGAAATGCCTCGGTCTGATCGGGTGGCACGAGACGGAGCGGGAGTCGCGGTGTGTCTTCACCTTCAACGCGGAGGAGAACCGCCACATGCTCGACGTCAATGAGCGCGTGGGGTTCGTCCCCCGGTTCTGGGAGGGCGTGTGGCAGAAGACGCTCGACTAACCAATGGGTCGCCATAGTTTGCAGGCGGGAGGGCCCCGCAGCTGCAAACCATGGCGACCCTCATCGCGGAACGCCAACGGGTAGCGTGGATCCATGCGGATCACGGTGATCGGAGGCGGCGTCGGGTGCGCGCGGTTCGTGCTCGGACTGCGCGAGCACATTGCGCGGGAGAGCTCTGATGACTCCATCGACGTCGTCGTGAATACGGCCGACGACTGGTGGGTGTCGGGGCTGCGAATCGCGCCCGATCACGACAGCCTCCTGTACGCGCTCGCCGACGTGAACGACACTGAACGTGGCTGGGGCCGTGCCGGAGAGACCGAACGCGTCTCCGCGGAGCTGGCCGCGTGGGGCACGGCGCCCGACTGGTTCACGCTCGGCGATCTCGACCTCGGCACGCACATCGCCCGCACCGCGTGGCTGCGGGAGGGGGCCTCGGTCAGCGACGTCTACCGGCGCCTTGGATCCCGGTGGCCGCTCGGCGCGACCCTGCACCCCGCGACGGACGCGGAGATCGACACGCAGGTCGTCACCGACAGCGGGCGGATGCACTTCCAGGAATGGTGGGTCAGGCATCGCTCGCAGCTGCCGGCACGCCGGTTCGAGCAGAGCGACATCGAGCGCGCCTCGGTCACGTCGGGCGCCCACGACGCGATCGAGAACGCCGACATGATCATCGTCGCCCCGTCGAACCCGGTCGTGTCGATCGGCCCGATTCTCGCGGTGCCCGGGATGCGCGCGCTGTTGCGCGATGCTGCCGCTCCGATCGTCGGCGTCTCCGGCATCATCGACGGATCCGTCGTGCGCGGAATGGCCGATGCCTGCCTGACCGCGATCGGTGTCGAGACGTCGGCACGCGCCGTCGCGGAACATTATGGCGCGCGACGCGCGGGCGGGATCCTCGACGGCTGGCTCGTCGATAAGGCCGACGCGTCCGCGACGGATCCGCTTATCGCGCTCGGCATCGCCACGCGCGCCGTTCCGCTGTGGATGCGCGACGCGGATTCCTCCGCGCAGGTCGCCCGCGACACGCTCGCCCTCGCGCGCACGCTGCGCTGACCGCTCCCGCGACGCCCTCCCGCCCGCGATCTGGTTCGCGAGTGCCCTCCCGTCCTTTTCCACGTCCGTGAGGGCGGAATCGCACTCGCAGGGCGTCAGAGCGCGAGACGCATCAGCACGCGCGGGAAGCCGTTGAGAACCGAGTCGGTGGATGCAGCCTTCGTGAAGCCCGCCCGTTCAAACAGCTTGCGCGTGCCGACGTACGCCATCGTCAGATCGACACGCGCGTCGCCGTTATCGACCGGATAGGCCTCGATCGCCGGCGCTCCGCCGGTGCGCGCGTGCGCGACCGCGCCCTGAACGAGGGCATAGGTGATCCCCTGCTTTCGATAGCCGGGACGCACACGGAGACACCACAGTGACCAGACGTCGAGGTCATCGATGGCCGGTATCCGTCGGTTGTGCGCGAAGCTCGTGCGGGCGCGCGGGTGCACAGCCGCCCAGCCGACGGGCTCGCCGTCGCGGTAGGCGATCACACCCGGCGGCGGATCCTCGCCGCACAGCTCGCGAACACGCTCGGCGCGCGCTGGGCCCCGAAGGGCGTTGTTCTCTCTGCTTCGGAGACGATAGCTCAGGCAGAAACAGACGTTGGAGGTCGGTTTCTTCGGGCCGACGACGGCCGCGACGTCTTCGAACACGACCGCGGGGCGAACATCGATGTCCATAAGAGCAGGGGATGTGCCGTGGCCGGTGCGGAATAGTGCCGGTGCCTCGCGGGTTGGCCAGGAGGTGACCACCTCCCGATTCGCCACCGTCGTCGTCATCGGTGGAGGTCAGGCGGGGCTCTCGGCGGCGCATCACCTCTCCCGGCGAGGGTTCGCCAGCGCTCTCGACCACTCGGAGGCTGATCGCTCGTTCGTCGTACTCGACGAGAACGACGCTCCGGGCGGCGCCTGGCAGCACCGGTGGGAATCACTCGTCGTGCCGAAGCTCAACGGCATTTTCGCGCTGCCCGGCATGCCACCGCCGGATACGCATCGACCCGACCCCAGCCGAGAGGCGGTACCGCGGTACTTCGCGGAGTTCGAACGACGCCACGGGCTACCCATCGTGCGTCCCGTACGGGTTGAGCGGGTCGACTACGCAGACGATGAGGAGGACGGCGACCTTCTCGTCCGCACGCGCGACACGCTCTGGCGCACGCGCGCCGTCATCAACGCCACGGGAACGTGGAACGCGCCGGTCCTTCCCGTCTACCCGGGCGCCGACACGTTCCTCGGCGAGCAGTTGCACACCCGCGACTACACACGGCTCGAGGATTTCACCGACCGGCGGGTGGCGGTTGTGGGCGGCGGCATCTCCGCGGTGCAGCTGCTCGAAGAGATCTCCCGCGTCGCCGAGACGTTCTGGTACACCCGCCGCGAACCCGTGTTCATCGAGGGCGACTTCGAGCCCGAGACGACGGGTCGCGACACGATCGAGAAGGTGACCGCCGACGCGGAGGCCGGGCGACCGACCGGCAGCATCGTGAGCTACACGGGGCTGCACTGGAGCCCGGCGGCACGAGCCGCGCACGACCGTGGCGCGCTCGATCGACGACCGATGTTCACGCGCATCGAGCCTGAGGGCGTCCGCGAAGCGGACGGATCCCTCACCCCCGTCGACACGATCCTCTGGGCGACGGGGTTTCGCGCCGACATCCGGCACCTGGATCCGCTCTACCTCGTGAACGAGATCGGCGGGGTGACGATGCGCGGCACGCAGGTCTTCGGCGAACCGCGCGTGCACCTCATCGGCTTCGGGCCCTCGCAGTCGACCGTCGGTGCGAATCGCGCCGGGCGCGAGGCAGTGGCACAACTCGTGCGCGATCTCGGAGTCTGAGCGACGACGACCGATGCCGCGGGAGCGGCGGGAACCTCACTCGACGCTCGAGCCGTTTGCGGCGCCTTCCACATCGATGCGCGCCGGCAGGAGCGCCAACCAGTCGACCATCGCCTGCTCGTAGCGGATCCCGAGATCGAGGACGGCGAGCGTGAAGTCGTCCACCCCGGGGATCTCGACCCCCTGCGCGGTCGCCTGCTCTGCTGCCGCACGCTCCGCGAGGTACGACTCGAGCGCCGCGGAGTGCTCAGCGTGCGCGTCACGAATGAGCGCGGAGATCGTATCCGCCGACAGGAATCGCCCGAAGCGCAGCCGCAGCAGGAGCGGGTAACGGATGACTTCCCGCTGGGGATCTGTCGCCAACCACTCCTGGAACGCCGCGCGGCCGTCGTCGGTGAGGCTGTAGGGACGCCGATCGCGCGCGCCCGCGCGCCCGGCCTCGATCAGTCCGCGCTCCGACAGCGTTTTGAGCTCGCGATAGACCTGGCTGCGCGTGAGGCTCCAGAACGCGCCGATCTCGTCCTCGGCCTTCGCGACGAGATCCCACCCGCTCAGCGGACCGTCGTGCAGCATCCCGAGCAGGGACGCAGCGGTCGTGTTCAGCGGCTTGTCGGTCACGGTCCCCCTCGAGTTCTGCTGCGTTCACGTCGATCTTAGCGCTTGACACTCCACTGTGGACGGTCAATACTTTTCATATTCCACTGTGGACTGTCGGCCGTCAAGGAGCACCGAATCGATGAGCACGACGAACGACCCGAGCGAGACGCCGCGCCGCGCGTCTACGCTCGTCGGCGCCCCCGTCCGAGCACTCGGCGGACTCGTGGCCTCACTCGTGCTCCTGCTCATCGGCGCGGTCGCAACGCTGGACCTCATTCCGCCGAGCCCGAAGCCGGAGTCGGCGCCGCAGAGCGAGTTCAGCGCCACGCGTGCCGCTGAGCACCTTCCCGCCTTCGCCACCACGCCGCACCCAACCGGGACGCCGGCCGCGGATCGCGCGCGGGACGAACTCGTCGATCGCCTGCGCGAGCTCGCGCTCGAACCGCAGGTGCACGAGGCGCTGGGTGCGTCTCCGGTGCGCTCGGGAAACGACGGGTCAGAGCTCGTCGGCACGGTCGACAACGTCGTCGCGGTCGTCCCTGGTTCCGATTCGAGCGGCCGCGTCTTCCTCCTGGCGCACTACGACTCGTCGATGAACAGCCCCGGCGCGGCGGACAACGGTGCCGCGGTCGCCGCGATCCTGGAGACCGTGCGCGCTCTGCAGCACGGCGAGGAGCTCCGCAACGACATCGTGGTGGTCTTCACCGACGGCGAGGAACCCGGCATGCTCGGCGCCGACGCGTTCGTGCGTCATCATCCTCTTGCGCAGAACGGCGGGGTCGTCCTGAATCTCGAGGCCGGCGGCAGCCATGGCCCGTCGACCGTGTTCGAGACCTCGGCCGGCAACCGCTGTCTGCTCGACGCGTACGGGTCGGTGCCGCATCCCTTCGGCGACTCCGCGACCGCGTCGTTCTTCGAACTGACCTCGCACAACACCGACCTGGGGGTCTTCACCTCGGCGGGGTTCGCCGGGTTGACCTCGGGCTTCTTCCGCGGCACCTCGGCGTACCACACGCCGCTGGACACCATCGAGAACCTCAGCCCGGCCAGCCTCCAGCATCACGGTGCGAACCTGCTCGACCTGACGCGCACGTTCGGCGCGGCGGACCTCGGTGAGGGATCCGCGGAGGAGTGCGAGGACGCGGTCTTTTTCACGGCCTTCGGACAGCTCGTGCAGTACCCGACTGCGCTCGCGCTCCCCCTCGGAGGCCTGAGCCTCGTCCTCCTCGTCGGAGCCATCGTGGTGGCGCGGCGCCGTGACCTGCTCCGCATTGGGCGCACGCTGATGGCATTCGGGGCCGCCGCCGTCATGATGGCAATCTCCGCTCTGGCCAGCTTCGGCCTCTGGGAGGCGCTGGTCGCGGTGCGGCCCGGTTACGCCGACTTCGGCATGGGCGACCCGCACCGCGCGGAGCTCTACCGCTTCGCCATCGTCGCCCTGACGGCGGCGGTCCTCGTCGGCTGGTACGCGCTGCTGAGGCGTCTGCTCGGTCCGACCGCTCTCGCTCTGGGCGCGATGGCCTGGCCGGTGTTGATCGGCGTCATCGCAGCCGGAATGGTGCCCGGGATGTCGTATCTCTTCACGCTGCCTGCGCTCGGCGGAACGGTCGGGATCGCAGTCGCGCTCGTCGCGCCGTCGCCACGCTGGCGACTGGTCGCGCTCACCGCGGGCGCCGCGGTCTCTGCGCTGTTCCTGCCGCAGCTCGTGTGGGAGCTGCTCGCCTCCTCGGGCGGCATCGCCTCCGGGGCAATGGTGGCCTTCCTCATCGCCCTGCTCGCCGTCCCGTTCCTCCCCCTCATCGAGCTTGCCTTCCGGGCGCATTCGCCCACAGACCGCCGATCGCGCGTGCGCCGAATACTCGCCGCGCGCGGCACGGGGATCACCGGCGTCCTTCTCGTGCTCGCGGTGTCCCTCTCCGCGGCGGGGCTCGCGATCGACCGCTTCGACGCGGACCACCCTCGCCCCGCGCACCTGCATTACGTCGTCGACGACGACACGCAGACAGCCGCGTGGGTCAGTCGCGATCGACAGCCGTCCGACTGGACCTGTGACTTCGTCACCTGCGGCGGCGAAGCGGATCCGCGTTCGGCGGCCGTCGCGCAGCAGGTCCCGTGGTTCGGTGACTCCGCTCGCACGGGCCTCGCGGACCCCGCTGATCTGGCGGCACCCGAGGTGGCCGTTCTCGACGACCGACTCGACGGCGACGTTCGCGTCCTCGAGGTTCGGGTGCGTTCCGCGCGCGAGGCCCCCGTGGTCACGCTGTACAGCGACCGGCCCGTCACGGCGGCGACAGTCGACGGCCTCCCGCTCGCCGACATCACTGACCGGGAAAACGGCCCCTGGGCGTTCGGATTGGAGATCCACGGGCCGTCCACCGACGGCGTCGTGGTGACGCTGCGGGTCGAGAACGGCGGATCCGAGGCCATCGGCCTCCGCGTCGTCGACCACACGTACGGGCTCGACGACGTCCCCGGTTTCACGCCGCGCCCGACCGGTGTCGGCATCGCGATGGCTCCGTCCGACGTCGTCTCGGTCGGCCGCTCGCTGCCGGTCCCGGCCGCCGCCGCGGAATAACCGACCGGCCGGCGCCGTCTGAGCGATGGTCCGGCGGCTACCTCTTGCGCTGGCAGCGGCGACAGAAGTGGCTCGACCGGTTTGTGAACGACACCCGGACCAGCGGCATGCCGCAGCGCGCGCACGGTTCGCCGTGCCGCCCGTAGGCGTTGAGCGAGTGAGCGAAGTAACCGGACCTCCAACGATAGATACGTTGACGTACTCACCGTGGTGGGCTCG
>JAJYSF010000050.1 GCA_021793715.1 Actinomycetes bacterium | reverse complement strand
GGAAAGTCCGAGTTCCTGCAGGCGTGGGTGCTGGGCATCGCGAGCGCGCACAGCGCCGACCGCGTGACGTTCCTGTTCGTCGACTACAAGGGCGGATCCGCGTTCGCCGACTGCGTCGCGCTGCCGCACTGCGTCGGTCTCGTCACCGACTTGAGCCCGCACCTGGTCACCCGCGCCCTGACGAGTCTTCGCGCCGAGCTGCACCACCGGGAGCACCTGCTGAACCGCAAGAACGCGAAGGATCTGCTCGAGCTCGAGAAGCGGCAGGATCCCGAGACGCCGCCCGCGCTCGTGCTCGTCATCGACGAGTTCGCTGCGCTCGCCGGCGAGGTGCCGCAGTTCGTCGACGGCGTCGTCGACATCGCGCAGCGCGGCCGTTCGCTCGGCATCCACCTCATCATGGCGACGCAGCGCCCCGCGGGCGTGATCAAGGACAACCTGCGCGCCAACACGAACCTCCGCGTCGCCCTGCGCATGGCCGACGAGTCCGACTCGAGTGACGTCGTGGACGACCCGATCGCGGCGTCGTTCCCGCCGTCGATTCCCGGCCGCGCGATCGCGAAGACCGGCCCCGGGCGCCTGACGCCGTTCCAATCGGCGTACGCCGGTGGATGGACGCGCATGGACGAGTCGGCACCCGCCGAGGTCGCCGTCGCCGAGCTGCGATTCGGATCCACGCCCCCGTGGGAGCCCGAGGGCCTCGCCGACTCGGACGTGCATGACGACGACCTCGGGCCCAACGACCAGAAGCGCATCGTCGAGAACGTCATCCGCGCGCACGAGGCCGCGCAGCTGCCGATGCCGCGCCGTCCCTGGCTCGACGAACTCGCCACACCCATCGACCTCGATGACCTTCCGGCTGAGGCCGACGCGGAGATCTCGTTCGCGCGTGCGGACGTCCCCGAGTACCAGCGACAGGATCCCGTCGCGTTCATGCCGGACCGCGACGGCTCGATGGTCGTGTACGGGTCGTCGGGCTCGGGCAAGTCGACCCTGCTCAAGTCGATCGCGATCGGCGCCGGTCGACACGAGGGGCCGCTCGCCGTCGAGGTGTACTGCCTCGACTTCGCCTCCGGGGCACTCGGCGTCCTGTCGGAGCTGCCGTATGTCGGATCCGTGGTTGACGGCGACGACGCCGAGCGGATCCAGCGCCTGTGGCGCACGCTCGACCAGGAGATGGATCGTCGCGGCACGGAGTTCTCCCGTGCGAACGCGGCGACCCTCGACGAGTACCGCGAGCTCGCGGATCCGTCGAAGTCGCGCATCATCGTGCTGATGGACAACTACCCGGCGTTCCGCAAGGACTGGGAGATGACGGCCAGCAGGCGTTGGTTCTACGGCGTGTTCATGCGTCTCCTCGGTGAGGGACGCACGCTCGGGATGCACATCGTGCTGACCGCCGATCGCGCGAGCGCCGTGCCGACGGGAGTGAGCGCGAGCATTCCGCGCCGGGTGATCCTCCGGCTCGCAGACGCCAACCAGTACATGCTCATGGGTGCTCCCCGCGACATCCTCGACGATCAGTCGCCCGCGGGGCGCGGCATCATCGGCAAGCACGAGGCGCAGGTGGCCGTCTTCGGCGGCACGCAGAACGTCGTCGAGCAGGCGAAGGCGATCCGAGCGTTCGCCGACCGGCTGCGCGAGGCCGGCGAGCGCGATGTGCCCGAGATCGGCGCCCTGCCGACGAAGCTTCGCGCGTCGGATCTGCCCGATACGGTCGACGGTCTGCCGACGTTCGGCATGGCGGACGATACGCTCGCTCCGCGCGGCTTCGATCCGTTCGGCCCGTTCGTCGTCGCCGGGCCACCGGCATCCGGTCGCACGAACGCGGTCAAGGCGCTTATCCGCTCCATCGAGCGTTTCGACCCCGACGTGAGGATGTATCACTTCGGCAGCCGGCGCGCGCAGCTGAAGGACTTCCGGCCGTGGGTGGCGAGCGCGACGCGCCCCAACGACGAGAAGGAGCTGGCGCTGGAGCTCACGGAGCTCCTCGCCGTCGAGGAGGACGCCGGGCGGATCCTCATCGTCATCGAGGATGTTCCGCACCTCGCCGACGGGCCGGCCGACCGCGCGATGCGCTCGATGCTGCAGGCCGTCAACAGCAGCGACCACATCCTGATCGGCGAGGCCGATGTCTCGCGCGCGACGAGCGGTGTCGGCGTCGTCGGCGAGTGGAAGATGGGACGACAGGGCATCGTTCTGAAGCCGGACGCGTACGACGGTGACTCGGTCTTCAAGGTGCCGTTCGGCCGCGTCAAGCGCTCCGACTTCCCGGTCGGACGAGGCATCTTCGTGCAGGCCGGGCAGTCGGTCACGATGCAGATGCCGCTCGTCGTCGACGACGAGGACGAGCTGTCGGCACAGGATGGGGAGTTCTCCCCATAGCGCGGTGCACGGTCCCTGGTTACTCTCGATGAGGCGGACCGCTGGGGTCCTGCCCGTGCAGCTGAGGATGAGGAGACGTCGAGATGGCAACGCATGATTTCGGTGCAAGCTACGACGAGATGGAAACCGCCGCGCAGAAGCTGCGCGACAAGAAGGGCGAGATCGACGAGGGCCTCGAGGAGGTCATGACCGTCATCGATGACCTCACCTCCGACGGCTTCAAGACCGAGAACGCGTCGGGTGCGTACAAGGACGCGGTCGACGAACTCGCGCAGAACATCAAGGAAGCGAACACCAACGTCGACGAGATGGCCGACGCGCTGGTGAAGATGGCGGACCTGATCCGCGACACCGACGGCAACATGGCCGGCGGCGCCTGACCCGCGCTTCTTTCGAGCTAGGGCGGGCCGACGGGGGAGCGGCCCGCCCGATCAATGAACAGACAGGTTCGATTCGTCGCGCGGTGAGGAGGTGTCGTCGTGGCTGTGATGCTGCCGGACGAGCTGGTGTGGGTGCTGCAGAAGCTGGGCTTCGAATGGCCGGACATCGATGAGGACGAACTGCGCCGCGGCGCGGAGATCGTGCGGACGTTCTCGTCCGACATGGACACCATCATCCAGTCCGTCGATCGCAAGGTGAACGGGGACCTGACCGCGAGCATGCGTGGCGAAACCGGCCCCGCGTACGTGAGCGCTTGGAATGCCAACCGCTCGCAGAACCTGCAGAAGATGCTCGATCTGCTCGATCCCGCCGCGACCGGCATCGACGCCGCGGCCACGGGCGTCACCGCTTTGAAGACCAAGGTCATCATCGAGGTGACCACGACCCTCATCCAGCTCATCCCGCTTCTCGCCGGCGGTCCGTTCACGGCGGCTGGCGCCGCGGCGCTCATCATCGTCAAGAAGCGGCTCATGAACGCCGCTTTCGATCTTGCGCTCGAGCAGGTGCTCGCGCAGGTGCTGCCGATGGTGATCGAGCCGATGATGAACGAGCTCCCTGCGATCGTCGACGCGGTTCTCGATCATCCGATGGTCGAGGCGACTGTAGGCGACAGCGACGAGTTCTACGCCGACCTCGAGGCCCTCGAGACCGCGGAAGCCGACATGGAGACGAGTTCCGCTGACGTGTCCACGGTCACACAGACGTTCCTCGCCGACCTCTCAAGCCTTGACCTGGGCGGCGACGTCTGATGGCGAGCAAGATGGGGCCGGTCATCCGGGACATCCGTGAAGCGGTCATCAAGGCGGCGAACCGTATGGATGCCGACTTCCCAGACCTCCCGGTTCGCCATTCACGGCAGCTCGCGAAGATGCGGCGCATGATCCAGGATCGCGACCGTTTCGATGGCGGTCCGAACAGCAGTCGTCCCGACGCGCCCTCGCAGCGCCCGGGCGATTCTCCCGGAGGGAACGGGTCGAACGGCGGTCGTCCCGATGCCCCCTCGAACCGTCCGGGCGACACGCCGGACGGCGTCGGTCCTTACGACGGTCCGAACCGAAGCCGAAACAAGGGCGAGTACGGCGAGTGGGTCACGGACCGCTACATGAGCGAGCGCGGATTCGAGAGAATCAGCCACCGCGACGGTCCGAACGGCATCGACGGGATCTACGCAAACCGCAACGGCGACGTCATGATCGTCGAATCGAAGTACAACACGTCGCGACTTGGCTGGGCGTCTGACGGGGCGGGCGGACGGAACCGCCAGATGGACGATGGATGGCTGACGGGCCACTATCACAACCATGACGAAAACCGAATCCGCGATGCGATCAGGGATGAGGACCTCGCAGATGCTGTCGAGGAACTCTTCGAGAACGGTGACGTCCCGCCCGTCGTGTTCAACGTAGCGCCCGACGGGAGTGGCAGTGTCTCACTTCCGAGTTTCAATCCCGGCGGTTCGATCGCGGGTAACACCCCGTTCGATTTCTAAGTCGTCAACTGACGCGTTTCTGACTGCGTCCGCGATCCTATGGTGGAGACATGTCAAACACACTTCGCGACTCGCGCGTCGACCCGCACGAACTCGAGAACAGTCTGCAGCTCCGGCAGAAGAAGGTCAGCAAGGGCCGGGTCCGCGTTCGGGAGCACGGCCGCGCGCGGGAAGCCCGTGACCTGTGCCGTGACGACAGCGCCTACATGAGCCGTCTGTACACGTTCGGGACGCCCGTCGACGAACTCGCTCGTCTGTTGGACGAATGGGCCGAGGACTTCGTGGCTTCCGTGCGTGTGCGTCAAGAGGCCGCGGGCGGCGCGCCCGACTTCCTTGCGAATGCCGAGGACCGGCGGCTCCTGCTGGCGGCGATCGACCTCGTCTTCGTCGCGACGAGCATGGGACGCATGGACATCGCACGAGGGGTGCTGACGCACGCAGCGGTCGAGGCCGTTCCCTCCCGCGTGCTCGACGCCCTCGCGACGATCCATGACGTCTCGCGTCCGACGAGCGAGAGCGAAGTCGTGGCCGGCAGCTACGATCCCTGGCTCGACGTCGTGAACGCGGATCCGCAGATGCGGCAAGAGGCGTTCGAACGGCTCGTGCGTGGATGGCGCGCGCACGGTGAGGAAGTGCGGTCCTTCGCGTTCGTGGACGAGTACTACACCGGTGCGTGGGCCTATGAAGCAGTCGTCGCGGCTGAAGTCTTCGGTCTGGATGATGGCGTCGTGCGCGATGTGCCCGAGTACCCCTCCGATCTCGCGGATTACGCGAGCGAAGCGGGCCTCCCGCGCCTCGGTGATGTCGCGGGACAGACGTCGTCCGCGCCCGCCTCGACGACGCCGACGGCGATCGCGCCGGAGACACGTCGTGACCCGGTGATGGTCTCTGGAGAGCCGACGCTGTCAGATGTTGCGAAGCTGCTGTCGCCCGTCGGAGGCGAGGAACTGACGGCCTCCGATGGAGACTCGTTGCTGGACGCAGCGGTCGACGCGGGCACGCTGCTCCCCGTTGATGCGCGGGCGCTGGACCCGTCCGAGACGGGAGAGCTTCTGCAACTGGCCTGTCGTGCGCTGGGCCTGGCAGCTCCGGGCCGGATCCCCGACCGACTGCCGACGGATCCCGCGAGGGCGCTGTCGGCGTTCGATGCTTGGTTGGAGGATGCGGGCGTGCGCCTGCTAAGCCCCGCGACCGACACGGACGATCTCGTCTTCTTCCCCGTGCTCGCCGCCGACTACGAGACGTTCGGCGGGCACAGGGTAGCGGGGTTCCGGCTTCGTACGATGGAGCAGGTCGCGGACGACGAAACCTGACGCCGCGTCGAGCGCGTAGCATCGATCGAACGCGCCGCTGGCCGGACTTACCTGGAGGACTGATGACGGATCCGCAACTGCCTGAGACGCTCGCGGAGGCCGCGCCGCGCCTCGGACTGCGCGTGTACGGTGCGTCGACGCTGGGTGTTCGGCGCTCGGCGCTGGAGGCGGCGGGAGTGCCGCAGGCGGTGCCCGCCGTGCGCCACGTCGCGGGTGACGTTTCCGTCGGCGCCGAGTACGAGCTCGACGACGGCCGCGTCGTGCCGCTGTCCGATCAGAACCTCGCGACGTGGGGCGTCGGCCTCGACGAGGTTCTCGACGCCGCCCGCGAGCGCCTGTCCGACGGCGAGATCACCGGCATCAGCGCACTCGGCGAAGGCGTCTACCTCATCGAGAACGAGCTGCTCGTCGCGGCGGCCCTGCTGGCACCGGAGCTGGTCTCCGGGCTCCCCGTCACGGGCGACCTGACGCTCCTGCCCGCCGCCGGTCCGGTGGCCGTCTGCACGGGATCCGAGCACGCCGCCGGTCTCGGGGCCGCTCTCAAAATCGTCGATCAGCTCTCGGAAGCCGAGGTCACGATCGAAACCGCCTCTCCCCTCGTGCTGCGCGACAGCGCGTGGGAGCCGTTCGACGTCGCCGCGGCGCATCCAGAACTCGCGCGCGCCGTGGCTCTCGCGAAGCGACTGGCCGCCGTCGACGCGTACGGCGCACAAGCGGGCGTTCTCGCGGATGACGCCTTCATCGCGAAGGCCAAGCTCTTCACGAAGCCCGACGGCGACGCCGTCATGGTCGCGACGTGGACGGACGGCGTCGAGACGCTGCTCCCGCAGACCGACGAGGTGCTCGTCGTACGCGGCGAGAACGACGTCACGCCGTACCCGTTCGCTGAGTTCCTCGAGCGCGCTGGCAGCTCCGCGGAGATCG
>JAJYSF010000049.1 GCA_021793715.1 Actinomycetes bacterium | reverse complement strand
CGGAGTTCGTCAACTACACCACCGGCGAGATCAAGAGCCAGACGGTGTTCATGGGCGACTTCCCGATCATGACCGACAAGGGCACGTTCATCATCAACGGCACGGAGCGCGTCGTCGTCTCCCAGCTCGTCCGCTCGCCCGGCGTCTACTTCGAGCGAGTGGCGGACAAGACGAGCGACAAGGACGTGCTCACCGCCAAGATCATCCCCAGCCGCGGCGCGTGGCTGGAGTTCGAGATCGACAAGCGCGACAACGTCGGCGTCCGCGTGGACCGCAAGCGCAAGCAGAACGCCACGGTGCTGCTCAAGGCGCTCGGCATGACCGACGGCGAGATCCGCGAGGAGTTCAAGGAGTTCCCCGCGGTCATCGACACGCTCGACAAGGACCACGTGCAGACCCAGGACGAGGCGCTGCTGGACCTGTACCGCAAGATCCGCCCGGGCGAGCCGCCGACGGTCGACGCCGGCCAGGCGCTGCTGGACAACTTCTACTTCAACGCCAAGCGCTACGACCTGGCCAAGGTCGGCCGCTACAAGCTCGACAAGAAGCTCGGCATCGACGCCCCGCTGGGTGACTCGGTGCTGAGCAAGGCCGACATCATCGCCACGATCAAGTACCTCGCGGCGCTGCACGTCGACCACCAGACCATGGCGGGCGTGCGCAACGGCGAGGCGATCGAGGTCCGCGTCGAGACGGACGACATCGACCACTTCGGCAACCGCCGCATCCGCGCGGTGGGCGAGCTCATCCAGAACCAGGTCCGCACGGGCCTGTCGCGCATGGAGCGCGTCGTGCGCGAGCGGATGACGACGCAGGACGTCGAGGCCATCACGCCTCAGACGCTCATCAACATCCGGCCCGTCGTCGCCTCCATCAAGGAGTTCTTCGGGACGAGCCAGCTGTCGCAGTTCATGGACCAGAACAACCCGCTCGCGGGCCTGACCCACAAGCGGCGCCTGTCGGCCCTCGGCCCCGGCGGCCTCTCGCGCGACCGGGCCGGCATGGAGGTCCGTGACGTCCACCCGTCGCACTACGGCCGCATGTGCCCGATCGAGACCCCCGAGGGTCCGAACATCGGCCTCATCGGCTCGCTCGCATCGTACGGGCGCATCAACCCGTTCGGCTTCGTCGAGACGCCGTACCGCAAGGTCGTCAAGGGCAAGGCGACCGACGAGGTCCACTACCTCACCGCGGACGACGAGGACCGGCACGTCATCGCGCAGGCCAACGCCGCCCTCAACCCGGACGGCTCGTTCGCCGAGGACCGCGTCCTGGTGCGCGTCAAGGGCGGCGACGTCGAGTACATCCCCGGCGTCGACGTCGACTACATGGACGTCTCGCCGCGGCAGATGGTCTCGGTCGCCACCGCGCTCATCCCGTTCCTCGAGCACGACGACGCCAACCGTGCCCTCATGGGCGCCAACATGCAGCGCCAGGCGGTGCCGCTGGTGCGGTCCGAGGCGCCGTTCGTCGGCACGGGCATGGAGTGGCGTGCGGCGGTCGACGCGGGCGACGTCATCACCTCGGAGAAGCCGGGCGTGGTCGTCGAGGTGTCGGCCGACCTCATCACGATCGCCAACGACGACGCGACGACGTCGAGCTACCGGGTCGCGAAGTTCCGCCGGTCCAACCAGGGCACGAGCTACAACCAGCGCGTGCTGGTCGACCAGGGCGACCGCGTCGAGGTGGGCTCGGTGCTGGCCGACGGTCCCGCGACCGACGACGGCGAGCTCGCGCTCGGGCGCAACCTGCTCGTCGCGTTCATGTCGTGGGAGGGCCACAACTACGAGGACGCGATCATCCTCAGCCAGCGGCTGGTGCAGGACGACGTCCTGTCCTCGATCCACATCGAGGAGCACGAGGTCGACGCCCGCGACACCAAGCTGGGCCCCGAGGAGATCACGCGGGACATCCCGAACGTCTCCGAGGAGGTGCTGGCGGACCTCGACGAGCGCGGCATCGTGCGCATCGGCGCCGAGGTGAACGCGGGCGACATCCTCGTCGGCAAGGTCACCCCCAAGGGCGAGACCGAGCTGACCCCCGAGGAGCGCCTGCTCCGTGCGATCTTCGGCGAGAAGGCGCGCGAGGTGCGCGACACGTCGCTCAAGGTGCCGCACGGCGAGTCCGGCACGGTGATCGAGGTGCGGACCTTCAACCGCGAGGACGGCGACGAGCTGCCCGCCGGCGTGAACGAGATGGTGCGGGTCTACATCGCCCAGCGCCGCAAGATCACCGCAGGCGACAAGCTGGCCGGCCGCCACGGCAACAAGGGCGTCATCTCGATCATCCTGCCCGAGGAGGACATGCCGTTCCTCCCCGACGGCACGCCGGTCGACATCGTCCTCAACCCGATGGGCGTCCCCGGGCGCATGAACGTCGGCCAGGTGCTGGAGGTCCACCTCGGGTGGATCGCCAAGCAGGGCTGGGACGTCTCGCTCGCCCAGGGCGACACCGAGTGGCTCAAGGACGTCCCCGCGATCGCGGAGCGTTCGCCGCACGACGGCCGCGTGGCCACCCCGGTGTTCGACGGCGTGCAGGAGGAGACGCTCACCAACCTCCTGCAGGTGACGCTGCCGAACCGGGACGGCGAGCGCCTCGTCGGCCCCGACGGCAAGGCGCGGCTGTTCGACGGGCGCAGCGGCGAGCCGTTCCCGGACCCGGTGGCGGTCGGCTACATGTACATCCTCAAGCTCCACCACCTCGTGGACGACAAGATCCACGCCCGCTCGACCGGCCCGTACTCGATGATCACGCAGCAGCCGCTGGGTGGTAAGGCGCAGTTCGGCGGCCAGCGGTTCGGCGAGATGGAGGTGTGGGCGCTCGAGGCGTACGGCGCCGCCTACACGCTCCAGGAGCTGCTGACCATCAAGTCGGACGACGTGCCCGGCCGCGTCAAGGTGTACGAGGCGATCGTCAAGGGCGAGAACATCCCGGACTCGGGCATCCCCGAGTCGTTCAAGGTGCTGCTCAAGGAGATGCAGTCGCTCTGCCTGAACGTCGAGGTGCTGTCCGCGGACGGCGTGTCCATCGACATGAAGGAGAACGACGACGAGGTCTACCGCGCCGCGGAGGAGCTCGGCATCGACCTGTCCCGCCGGCCCAACGCCAGCAGCGTCGAAGAGATCTGACGCCGAGCCCGGGCGGGGCGCCCCACGGCGCCCCGCCCCCGCCCGCACCCCGTGCTCGAACCGTCCCGCCGCCTTCCCGCGGCACCGAAGGGAAGTAGGACCCCTTGCTCGACGTCAATGCTTTCGACCTGCTGCGCATCGGCCTTGCGACGGCCGACGACATCCGTGCCTGGTCGCACGGCGAGGTCAAGAAGCCCGAGACCATCAACTACCGGACCCTCAAGCCGGAGAAGGACGGGCTCTTCTGCGAGAAGATCTTCGGTCCCACCCGGGACTGGGAGTGCTACTGCGGCAAGTACAAGCGTGTGCGCTTCAAGGGCATCATCTGCGAGCGCTGCGGCGTCGAGGTGACGCGTTCGAAGGTGCGTCGTGAGCGGATGGGCCACATCGAGCTCGCCGCGCCCGTGACCCACATCTGGTTCTTCAAGGGCGTGCCGTCCCGGCTGGGCTACCTGCTGGACCTGGCGCCCAAGGACCTGGAGAAGGTCATCTACTTCGCCGCCTACATGATCACGTGGGTCGACGAGGAGGGCCGCGCCGAGGACCTCCCCAACCTCCAGAACGAGATCGACCTGGAGAAGAAGGAGATCACGGACCGCCGCGACAACGACATCAACGCCCGCGCGGTCAAGCTCGAGCAGGACCTCGCGGAGCTGGAGTCCGAGGGCGCCAAGGCCGACCAGCGGCGCAAGGTCCGCGACTCGGCCGAGCGCGAGATGGCGGCCCTGCGCAAGCGGGCCGAGCAGGACCTCGACCGGGTCGACGCGGTGTGGGACCGGTTCAAGAACCTCAAGGTCAACGACCTCGAGGGCGACGAGATGCTCTACCGGCAGCTGTCCGACCGGTACGGCAACTACTTCGAGGGCTCGATGGGCGCCGGCGCGATCAAGAAGCGTCTGGAGGCCTTCGACCTCGAGGCCGAGGCCGAGTCGCTGCGCGAGACCATCCGCAGCGGCAAGGGGCAGCGCAAGACGCGCGCGCTCAAGCGGCTCAAGGTCGTCAACGCGTTCCTCACGACGAACAACTCGCCCACGGGCATGGTGCTCGACGCGGTCCCGGTCATCCCGCCGGACCTGCGGCCGATGGTCCAGCTCGACGGCGGCCGGTTCGCCACGAGCGACCTCAACGACCTGTACCGCCGCGTCATCAACCGGAACAACCGCCTCAAGCGGCTGCTCGACCTGGGCGCGCCGGAGATCATCGTCAACAACGAGAAGCGGATGCTCCAGGAAGCCGTCGACTCGCTGTTCGACAACGGCCGCCGCGGGCGCCCGGTCACCGGCCCGGGCAACCGGCCGCTGAAGTCCATCTCGGACATGCTCAAGGGCAAGCAGGGCCGGTTCCGGCAGAACCTGCTGGGCAAGCGCGTCGACTACTCGGGCCGTTCGGTCATCGTCGTCGGCCCGCAGCTCAAGCTGCACCAGTGCGGCCTGCCGAAGCAGATGGCGCTCGAGCTCTTCAAGCCGTTCGTCATGAAGCGGCTCGTCGACCTCGGCCACGCGCAGAACATCAAGAGCGCCAAGCGGATGGTCGAGCGCGCCCGCCCGGTCGTCTGGGACGTGCTCGAGGAGGTCATCACCGAGCACCCGGTGCTGCTCAACCGGGCGCCGACGCTGCACCGCCTCGGCATCCAGGCGTTCGAGCCCCAGCTGGTCGAGGGCAAGGCGATCCACCTGCACCCGCTCGTCTGCGGCGCGTTCAACGCCGACTTCGACGGCGACCAGATGGCCGTGCACCTGCCGCTGAGCGCCGAGGCGCAGGCCGAGGCCCGCATCCTCATGCTGTCGAGCAACAACATCCTCAAGCCGTCGGACGGCCGCCCGGTGACCATGCCGACCCAGGACATGATCATCGGACTGTTCCACCTGACGAGCGACCGTGAGGGTGCCGTCGGCGAGGGCCGGGCGTTCAGCTCGGTGGCCGAGGCGATCATGGCGTTCGACCAGGGCACGCTCGACCTCAACGCCGTCGCGAAGATCCGCATGGACGACCTCGTCTTCGCGCCGGGCGCCGAGCCCGAGGGCTGGGAGCCGGGCGCGCTCATCAGCTTCGAGACGACGCTGGGCCGCGCGCTGTTCAACGAGCTGCTGCCGGTGGACTACCCGTACGAGAACGGCGTCGTCGACAAGAAGCGGCTGTCGGTCATCGTCAACGACCTCGCCGAGCGGTACCCGAAGGTCGAGGTCGCAGCCAGCCTCGACGCGCTCAAGGAGGCCGGCTTCCGCTGGGCCACCCGTTCGGGCGTGACGATCGCCATCTCCGACGTCGCGACGCCGGCGGAGAAGAAGGGCATCCTCGAGCAGGCCGAGAACAAGGCCGCCCGCGTCCAGGGCCAGTACGACAAGGGCCTCATCACGGACGACGAGCGCCGCCAGGAGCTCATCCGCATCTGGACCGAGGCGACGGACGACGTCGCCAAGGCGATGCAGAAGAACTTCCCCAAGCGCAACACCGTCAACCGGATGGTCGGCTCGGGCGCCCGAGGCAACTGGATGCAGGTCCGCCAGATCGCGGGCATGCGTGGCCTGGTCGCCAACCCGAAGGGCGAGATCATCCCGCGTCCGATCAAGACGAACTACCGCGAGGGGCTGTCCGTCCTCGAGTACTTCATCGCCTCGCACGGCGCCCGCAAGGGTCTGGCGGACACCGCGCTGCGCACGGCCGACTCCGGGTACCTCACCCGGCGTCTGGTCGACGTGTCGCAGGACGTCATCGTCCGCGAGGACGACTGCGGCACCCAGCGCGGTCTGCCGGTCACCATCGGCGTCCCGGACGGCGAGGGCGGCCTGCGTCGCCACGACCGCGTCGAGACCAGCGTGTTCAGCCGCACGCTGGCGAGCGACGTGGAGGTGGACGGCGAGGTCATCGGGCACGCGGGCGAGGACGTCGGCGACGTGCTGCTCGACCGGCTGCTCGAGGCAGGCGTCACCGAGCTCAAGGTGCGGTCGGTCCTCACGTGCGAGTCGCGCGTCGGGACGTGCGCCAAGTGCTACGGCCGTTCGCTGGCCACCGGCAAGCTCGTCGACATCGGCGAGGCGGTGGGCATCATCGCCGCGCAGTCGATCGGCGAGCCCGGCACGCAGCTGACGATGCGCACCTTCCACACCGGTGGCGTGGCCTCGGCGGAGGACATCACGCAGGGTCTGCCGCGTGTCCAGGAGCTCTTCGAGGCCCGCACCCCCAAGGGCGAGGCGCCGATCGCGGAGTACTCCGGCCGTGTCGCGATCGAGGAGGGCGACCGCATCCGGCGGATCGTGCTCACGCCGGATGACGGCTCGGAGGAGATCGCGTACCCGATCACCAAGCGTTCCCGCCTGCTGGTGGCGGACGGCGACCACGTCTCCGTCGGCACCCAGCTGGTCCAGGGCGCCGTCGACCCCAAGAAGGTGCTGCGCATCCTCGGCCCGCGGGCCACGCAGAAGCACCTGGTCGACGAGGTGCAGGAGGTCTACCGCAGCCAGGGCGTGGACATCCACGACAAGCACATCGAGGTCATCGTGCGGCAGATGCTGCGGCGCGTGACCGTGCTGGACTCGGGCGACACCGACCTGCTGCCGGGCGAGCTGTGCGAGCGTGGCAAGTTCGAGGACGCCAACCGCAAGGCGGTGTCCGAGGGCGGCCAGCCGGCGTCCGGCCGGCCGGAGCTCATGGGCATCACCAAGGCGTCGCTGGCCACGGACTCGTGGCTGTCGGCGGCGTCCT
>JAJYSF010000048.1 GCA_021793715.1 Actinomycetes bacterium | reverse complement strand
CGGCTTCCGCGATGATGGCGCCCCACTCGCGTGGCGACGCCCCGTTTCGGCCGAGACCGGTCTCGAATTTGATGTGCACCGCGGGCGTGGTGGAGGCGGGGTGAGACACGACGCGGCGCAGCTGATCGAGGCTCGACACCCCGATCTCGACGTCCGCAGCGAGCGCCGGCGCGAAGTCGGCGTCGGCCGTGTGCAGCCACGCGATGATCGGGACGGCGATGCCGGCGGCCCGCAGCTCGAGCGCCTCGGCGAGATCCGCGGCCCCGAGGCGTGACGCGCCGCCCGCGATGGCGGCACGAGCGGCTGTGAGCGCGCCGTGACCGTAGCCGTCGGCCTTCACGACCGCGATGAACTCCCGCGTCTGCGCGGTCGCACGCAGCGCGCGCACGTTGTGCTCGATCGCGCTCGGGTCGACGAGCGCTTCGCGCATCATGCGCCGGACTCCAACACCGCGTACGCGAGGGCCAAACCGCCGTCATGAGAGAGCGACAGGTGCTGCCGGGTCACGCCGCGCCCGGCAAGCGTCTGCGCTGTGGACCCGGTGATCACGTAGTTCGGTGCCTGGCGCTCCCCGAGACGCGGGACCTCGATCTCCTGCCACCGCACGCCGTCAGATCCGCCGAGGGCTTTGATGAGCGCCTCCTTGGCGGCGTAGCGCGCGGCCAGCGAACGGAGCGGCAGCTCCCGTTCGTGCGGGGTGAAGAGGCGTTCCATCAGACGGGGAGAGTGGGCGATCTGCCCCTCGAATCGTTCGATGTCGACCATGTCGACGCCCACCCCGATGATCATCTTCCCAGCCTACGCCGCGCGCCGCGGCACCCCGCGTCACTCGACCGTGACCGACTTCGCGAGGTTGCGGGGCTGATCGACATCGAGTCCCTTCGCGGTGGCCAGGCCCATCGCGAAGATGTGGAGCGGCACGACGGCCAGGAGCGGCTCGAACAGCGGACTCGCGAGCGGGATCCGCAGCACCTCATCGGCCGATGGCAACACGGCCGAGTCGCCCTGTTCGGCGATCGCGATCACGCGGGCGCCGCGCGCTCGGATCTCCTCGATGTTCGAGACGACCTTCTGGTGCATCGTGATCGACCCGCGCGGCGACGGCACGACGACGAACACCGGCTGGCCGGGTTCGATCAGCGCGATCGGGCCGTGCTTCAGCTCGCCGGCGGCGAAGCCCTCGGCATGGATGTAGGAGATCTCCTTGAGCTTCAGCGCACCCTCGAGGGCGATCGGGAATCCGACGTGCCGGCCGAGGAACAGCACGGACCGGGTGTCGGCCATCCAGCGTGCGAGCTGTTCGATGCGCTCCTGCTCATTGTCGAGGATCCATTGGATCTTGTCCGGCAGCGCTTCGAGCTGCGTGACCGCTTCGATCGCGACGTCGTCGGCGAGCGCGCCGCGCACGTCGCCCACGTGGAGGGCGAGCAGATAGAGCGCGGTGATCTGCGCCACGAACGCCTTGGTGGACGCGACCGCGACTTCGGGCCCAGCGTGGGTGTAGACGACGGCGTCGGACTCGCGCGGAATCGTCGCGCCCTGCGTGTTGCAGATCGACAGCGTCTTCGCGCCGAGGCGCGCGGCCTCCTTCACCGCCATGAGGGTGTCCATCGTCTCGCCTGACTGGCTGATGGAGACGACGAGCGTCGACGACGACAGAATCGGATCCCGGTAACGGAACTCGTGCGCGAGCTCGACGTCGACGGGGATCCGGGCCCACTTCTCGATCGCGTACTTGCCGACCAGGCCGGAGTAGTATGCCGTGCCGCAGGCGAGGATCACGATGCGGTCGATGTCGCGGAAGAGGTCGTCGAGACCGTCGAGCTCCGGCACCCGGATCCGGCCGTCGTGGATGCGGCCGCGCACGGTGTTGGCGACGGCCTCGGGCTCCTCCGAGACCTCCTTCGCCATGAAGCTCGACCAGCCGCCCTTGTCGGCCGCGGACGCATCCCAGGAGACCTCGAACGGCTGCGGCTCGGCCGGGTTGCCCGCGAAGTCGGTGACCTCGACGGCATCCGGGGTGATCGCGACGATCTCGTCCTGGCCGACCGCGAGCGCACGTCGCGTGTGCTCAACGAACGCCGCGACGTCGGATCCGAGGAAGTTCTCGCCGTCGCCGAGCCCGATCACGAGCGGCGAGTTGCGGCGGGCGCCGACCACGACGTCCGGGTGATCCTGGTGTGTGGCCAGGAGCGTGAACGCCCCTTCGAGGCGGTTCACGACGGCGCGGAACGCCGCGACGAGGTCGCCCGTCTCCCGATACGCGCGAGCGATGAGCGCCGCGGCGATCTCGGTGTCGGTCTGGCTCAGGAAGGCAACGCCGTCGGCGACGAGCTCGCGTTTGAGGTCGGCGTAGTTCTCGATGATGCCGTTGTGGATGACCGCGAGACGGCCCTCGTCGGCGAGATGCGGGTGCGCGTTCTCGTCAGTGGGGCCGCCGTGCGTCGCCCAGCGCGTGTGCCCGATGCCGGTCGTGCCGGCGCGCAGCGGATCCGTCTCGAGCGCCTCGCGCAGACGCGCGAGCTTTCCCGCCCGCTTGCGCATGCCCAGCGACCCGTCCTCGCCGATGACGGCGATCCCCGCGGAGTCGTAGCCACGGTATTCGAGCCGCGCAAGCCCGGCAACGAGGATGTCCTGACTGTCACGCGAGCCCACGTATCCGACGATTCCGCACATGTCGCTCATCCTAGAACCGCGGGGCTGTCAATCCCGCGAGCGGCGCGACCTCAGAGCTTGCGGAGGAGCACGCGTTCGACGGCGTGCTGGGCCCCCTTGCGGAGCACGAGCGTGCCGCGATGCTTGGTGGGCTCGACGTTCGTGACGAGGTTCGGCAGGTTGATGTCGTCCCAGATGCCGCGGGCGGTCGCGATCGCCTCGTCGTCGGAGAGGTGCTGGTAGACGTTGAAGTACGACGCGGGGTTCGAAAACGCGCCCTCGCGGAGCTTCAGGAAGCGGTTGATGAACCACTTCTCGATGTGCTCGGTGTCGGCGTCGACGAAGATCGAGAAGTCGAACAGGTCGCTGACCGCCACGTCGTTCGGCGTCGGCGGCGGCTGCAGCACGTTCAGCCCCTCGACGATGAGCACGTCCGGCCGACGCACGACGACGGACGCGTCGGGCATGATGTCGTACTTCATGTGCGAGTAGAAGGGGGCGCGCACCTCCGTCTCGCCGGACTTCACGCGGGTGACGAAGTCGACCAGCGCGCGCCGGTCGTAAGACTCGGGAAAGCCCTTGCGGTCCATGATCCCGCGTTGTTCGAGCTCTGCGTTCGGCAGTAGGAAGCCGTCGGTCGTGACCAATTCGACCCGCGGGGTGTCGCTCCAGCGGCTCATCAGCTCCCGCAGCAGACGCGCGACGGTCGATTTCCCCACGGCGACGGATCCGGCGACGCCGACCACGAACGGGATCCGCGGCTGGTCCTCCCCCAGGAACTCCGCGACCTCGGATCCGATCTGCCGTACCCCGCGAGCCCACGCGCTCAGCAGCCGGCTCATCGGCAGGTAGACGTCGCGCACCTCACCAACGTCGAGCCGGTCTCCGAGACCGCGGATCTGCACGATCTCCTGCTCCGTGAGCGGCTGCGGCATGCCTTTCGCCAGGCGCGCCCATTCCGCTCGAGGAATGTCTCGATACAGGGAGGGCTGCAGGGTGCTGCTGGCGGGATCCATCCGCGCTAGTTTATTCCCATGCGACTCGGCGTTCTCGACATCGGATCCAACACCGTGCACCTGCTTGTCGCGAACGCTGTGCCCGGAGGGCGCCCGCTCGCCGCAACGAAGGAGAAATCGACCGTTCGGGTCATGCGCTATCTCGAGCCCGACGGATCCATCTCCGACGAGGGCGTGCACTGGGTGCTCGAGGCCGTGCGCAAGGCGCGCACCGTCGCGGATCAAGAGGGCGTCAGCGAACTGCTCGCGACCGCGACGAGCGCGATCCGCGAGGCAACCAACGGTGCCGACGTCATCGCCGCCGTCGAGAACGAGATCGGGCAGAGCCTGCAGGTGCTCGGCGGATCCGAGGAGGCGCGCTTCACCTTCCTCGCCGCGCGGCGCTGGTTCGGCTGGTCGGCCGGACAGATCCTGCTCTTCGACATCGGCGGCGGGTCCCTCGAGGTCTCCGGCGGGCCCGACGAACTGCCGCAGCTCGCCGAATCCCTGCCGCTCGGCGCCGGCCGGCTGACCGTCGAGCGACTGCCGGAGGATCCGCCGGGAGACGATGCCGTGCGGCGCCTCGCCCACCACGCGGAAGAGGTGCTCGCCCCCGTCGCCACGCGCTTCTCGCGGATCCCCCGCCCCGACCACGTCGTCGGCAGCTCCAAGACAATCCGGTCGCTGTCGCGCCTCGTCGGATACACGCGCCCCGGCTGGTCCGGTAGCCCGCGCTGGATGCTGCCGCGCGCCGCCCTCAAGGCCTGGATCCCCGTCCTCGCACGGATCCCCGCCGAGTCGCGCCAGGAGCTCCCCGGCATCACGCCCGAGCGCACGTTCCAGATCACCGCCGGCGCCGTCGTGTTGCACGAGGCGATGAAGGCGCTCGACGTCGACGAGCTCGAAATCTGCCCCTGGGCGCTCCGCGAGGGCATTCTCCTCCGCTACACCGAAGACGCCGGCTGGTAATCCCGGCACGGTGGACGCGCGCCTCGCGGCGTTGTCGGCAGTCGACGCACCACGGTGCGCCTCCCGCCTCCGCCTTGCGACGCACACGCCCACCGCACCGGGTACTCACCCCGGTGAGTAATCTTGGGGGCATGACTTCCCCCAACTCATCGATGGGGAACGCGGGCTTCCGCACGGTGTCACTCCGAGGAGGATCCCCCGCGTGACCGAGAAGAGATTCCCGCGGCGCGTGTATCGCCAGGGCGGCGAACCGGATCCGCGCTTCAGCCTCGCGAACGAACGCACCTTCCTCGCCTGGCTGCGCACGGCCCTCGCCATGTACGCCGGCGCCTTCGCCCTCGAAGCGCTCGACCTGCCCGCCGCGACAGGATGGCGCCTCGCAGCCGCGGGCGTCTTCCTCGTGCTCGGCACGCTCTCGGCGGTACAGGCGCTCGTCGGCTGGGCGCGCACCGAAACGTCGCTCCGTAACAGAGAGCCGCTGCCGGGCCTCGCGATCGGCGGCGTCATCGTCGTGGGTGTGCTCGTCGCCGTCGCGCTCGTCGTCATCGGCATGTTCGTATGACGGGCCCGTCGCAGCTCTACGATCCCGGCCTGCAGCCCGAGCGCACGTTCCTCGCCTGGCGCCGCACGTGCCTGTCGTTCGCGCTCGCGAGCCTCGTCGGCGCCCGCTTCACGCTCGATGCGCTCGGCTTGTTCTCGGTGATCGTCGGCGTGCTCGGCGCGGGGCTCGCGGCAGCCGCCTACTTCGCGGCGGCTGCCGGGTACCAGCGCGCGCAGCGGGCCCTGCACGCCCACGGCGCCTCGGGCACCACGGGTGTGCCGATCCTCCTCGCGACGGGCGCGGCGCTTCTCGTCGGCATCGCCTGCACCGCGTTCATCGTGGTCGGCACCATCAGCGACTGAGCGGACGGGTGTGCCCGACGGCTGAATCGCCGGGCACACCCGCGGGACGCGTCAGCGGTACATGTCCGCGAGCGCCTCAAGCGCCTCCGCGAGCTCGGCGTTCGCCGAGCCGGCCTTGCGCGACGCGTTCTCCAGCTGGGCCAGGACGCCGCGATCCGCTGCCGAGCCCTCCGAGAGCCGCTCGGCCTGATCGAGGTGCCGACGAACCTGTGTCGCCGTGTGTGAGCTCAGGTCCGACGCGGCCTCCGCCTGGTCGACGAGCGATCTCACGGTGTCGAAGCTGACGTTGCCGTCCGCCGGCGCGAACTCCCAATGATCGGCTTCGAACAGCACCGTCTGCGGATCCGGGCCCGCGAACACGAAGAAGACGTCATGGACGCCCGTGGCGCCGGTCACGTCCGCCGTCAGCTCCGCCCACTCGCCGATCTCGGAGTCGACCGGCAGCGTGGCCACCACGGTGCCGTCGACCGGGTCGTCCAGGCGCACCTCGATCGATCCGCCCTCCGTCCGCGGCATGATGCGAGCGGTGAAGCTCTCCGCACCCTCCGTGCCGAAGTCCACTCCGGAAAGCCCGGTCCAGTCCTGATCCTCGACCCTGGTCAGCAGCACATTGCCACTGTTGCCGTGCTCAGGGAACACGGCTGACGATTCGCCCGGCTCGATCTCGAAGTAGGTGCCCTTCTGCCACGCGAAGGTCTGCGCCTCGATCTTCCGATACGGGTCGAAGCTCTCGATCTGCTCCACGCCGCTGCGCGTCCCCTGGATCGGAACGATGTCGCCGTTCTCGTCGAAGGACATCGCCTCGACATGGGTGTTGCGGAGGTTGCTCCAGACGGGGTACGTGGTCGCGGTTCCCTCCTTCCACGCCTTGCCCAGGGTGCGGGCGTGGTAGAACAAGTACGTCCTGTCCATGTACTCGATGATGTCCGAGTGGTTGTTGCCGCCCGCGTCCTGGAAGAACGAGTTCGGGTTCTCGAAGGCAACGCCCCGGTAGTCCTCCGGCTGCAGGTCCATCGGATCGTCGGTGACCATGTACGGGATCGACCCGGGGGACGGGTACCGGCCCTCTTCATAGGAGATGCCGAAGTTGGACGAGTACGTGTAGTAGTACTTTCCGTCGTGCTTCATCATCGACGACGCCTCGAACATCCCGGGGGCGTCGATGTAGCGCACGGCGTCCGCGCAGTCCTCCTCGCCTTCGCCACCGCATGCCACCTCGTACATGTTGTCGCGCAGTTTGACGACCGCCGTCGACCTGGGGTGCTCCGGGGCATCCCCGATGGTGTTCCCTCCGAAGTAGAGATACGCCTGCCCGTCGTCGTCGACGAAGACCTCGGGGTCGAACAGCCACATGCC
>JAJYSF010000047.1 GCA_021793715.1 Actinomycetes bacterium | reverse complement strand
GGACGTTCATGGACAAGTCCTTCATCGGTAAGCTGGTCGTCGTGCCCGACCGCCACTGGGAGACGATCGGAGCACCCCATGCAGGATCGTGAACGCACTCTGACCCTCATCGACGCCCAATCCGGCGGCGATGTCAGTCGCATCGTCCTCGACGGCGTCGGTCCGCTCCCCGGCGCCACCGTGCTGGAGAAGGCCCGCTACCTGCAGGACGAGGGCGACGGTCTGCGCCGACTGCTGCTCTCCGAACCCTACGGGGATCCGGCGATGTCGGTGGACCTGATCGTCGAGCCGAGCCATCCGGAGGCGCAGGCCGGCTACATCATCATGGAGGCGATGGGCTACCCGCTGTACTCCGGATCGAACACGATCTGCACGGCGACGGCCCTCCTGCAGAGCGGGACGATCCCGATGCAGGACGGACGGCAGGAGATCGTCCTCGAATCCCCGGCGGGTCTGGCACGGATCACGGCGGAGAACGCCGGCGGCCGCGTCCGTTCCATCACGACCCGCGGCGAGCCCGCATACGTCGCCGACGAGGGGCTGAGCGTCGAGGTGCCGCACTACGGGACCGTGCGGTTCGATCTCGTCTGGTCCGGCGCCTACTACGCCGTGATCGACGCGACGGAGCACGACTTCCACCTGACCGCGGAGGAACAGATCGCCCTGACGGCCTTCGGCGACGCGTTCGTCCGCGCCGCCCGTCCGGGCCTGAAGGAGGAGCATCCGGAGCTCGGCAAAGTCGGACCGCTTCCGTTCGCGCACTTCCGAGGGCCGGTGACGGCGGTCGGCGACGGCAGATACGAGTCACCGTCGGCGACGTACGTGCACCCGGGGGTGCTCTGCCGCTCCCCTACCGGGACGGGCACCTCGGCGCGGTTGGCGCTGATGGCGCAGCGCGGCGAGATCCGCGAGGGCGAAGCACTCGAGACGATCTCGCCGCGCGGCAACCGCTTCGTCGGAACGGTGCTCGGCAGCGCACGCGTCGGCGAGTACGCGGCGCTGCACTCCACGATCACCGGCGGTGCGAAGCTCATCGCCCACTCCCAACTGACCGTCGATTTCGACGATCCGCTCGTCGACGCCAGCGACCTCGAGCACGTGCTCGCCGCGCCCGTCACCGACTCTGCGTAGCGGTGGCGCGGCGCGGTCCGCGCACGGCGACCACGATCACGAGCAGTGCCATGACCGCCACACCGACCCACATCGCCTGCTGCCATCCGGAGATGAAGGCGTCCTCGGCGGCCGCCATGAGCTGCGGCGCGTGGGCACCTGCCTGACTGCTCGCAGCCGCGGCGTTCGCGATCCCCTCGCGCGCGGCCGCGGCGAGTTCCCGCGGGATCCCGGCGAGACGGCTGTCGATCGCGGTGCGGTACCCGGCGACGAGCAGGCCGCCGAGCAGGGCGATCCCGAGTGCGGCACCGAGTTCGCGGGTGAGGTCGTTGAGCGCGGACGCGACTCCCTGCTGCTCGGCGGGAAGCGACGAGGTGATGGCCTCCGTCGACGGGGTCATCGCCAGCCCGGCACCGAGCCCCATCGCGATGAGTCCGGGCAGCACGCTGAGGTAGCCCCCGTCGGCCGACACGAACGCCGCCATCAGCGCGAGCCCGGCGGCCGTGATCGCGAGACCGGCGACCATGGCGGCGCGCGTCCCGACGCGTGCGCTGAGGCGCGGAGCAAGGCCGGAGGCGAACATCATCAGCAGCGCCATGGGCATGAGCCCCAGCGTCGAGAGCAGCCCGCTCCATCCGAGCACGACCTGGAAGAACGGATAGAGGACCAGCGAGACGCCACCCTGCACGCCGAAGAGCACGAGTAGCAGCGTCGCACCCGAGGAGAGGCCGCGCGTACGGAAATGCCGCAGGTCGAGCAGGGGGTGGGCGACGCGCAGCTCCCACACGATGAACGCGACGAGAGCGCTCACGGCGCCGGTGAGCGTGGCCACCACAGCCGGATCCGTCCACCCGAGCGCGGGAGCCTCGTGCAGAGCGTAGGTGAATCCGACGGCGGCGACCACCGACGCGAGAGCGCCCGGCAGATCGAAGCGGCCAGGCGGGTGCTGGCGCGAGTTCGGCACGGCGACCATGCTCACCGCGATTCCCACGGCGGTGAGGAGGAGGGGAAGAGCGAACAGCCACCGCCACGAGGCGACGTCGACCAGGAGGGCAGACAGGTACATGCCGAGGATTCCGCCGCCCCCGGCGACAGCGGTCCACATGCCGATGGCCTTCGATCGGTCACCGTCGGGGAACGACGATGTGATCACCGACAGGGTCACGGGCATGATCATTGCGGCACCGATACCGCTGAGCACGCGCGCGCCGAGCATGATCTCGGTCAACGGCGCGACGGCCGCAACGGCGTTCGCGAGGCCGAACACGGCGAGCCCTGCGAGCAGCACTGGCTTGCGCCCGACTCGGTCACCGACAGCCCCCAGTGGCAGCAGCAGCGCGGCGAGCGTCAGCGTGTAGGCATTGATCATCCAGAGCACCTCGCTCTGTGACGCGTCGAATGTCGTCGCGAGCTGCGGCTGGGCGACGTTGAGCCCGGACACGGAGGCGACGACAGCCATCAGGGCGAGGCATACCGCCCACAGGATCGCGCGTCGGCGGCGCGGATCGTCGATGACGTCGGCGGGAGCGAGGGTTCCGAGTGATGGTGGGGTGGTCATAGGGTTTCCTTCATGCTCGACGGCGGGCGCGGACGATCACGTCGCGCAGGGAGACGACGCGGTGGCCGGGTCGGAGAGTGCGGGTGTTCTCGTATCGCGATTCGATCCGCCACTCCGGTGCCAGCAGCAGCCGGGTGATGTCGGACAGCGTCGCGACGGCGTCGGCGGGGTGGTCGCCGTCGTGGTGGCGGTGGCCAGCGGCGTGGGCGATGATCAGCAGCGTCCCGCCGGGGGCGACCCAGGAGGCGATGCGCTCGTAGAAGGCCAGCTGACCGCTGTCCGGATGCGCATAGCTGGTCGTCACCAGGTCCCACGCGCGCCCGGGTTGCCACCGGCTCAGGTCAGTCTCGACCCACTCGATTCGGTCGCTGAGGCCCGCCGCGTTCGCCCGAGTCGCCGCGGTGTCGAGCGCGTTCCTCGAGATGTCGGCGCCGGTGACGCGCCAGCCCCGCCCGGCCAGCCACGTGGCCTCGGCCCCGGATCCGCAGCCCGCGTCGAGAGCGGTTCCGATCGGAAGAGACGATGTCTCTGTCCCGAGGGCGGGATGCGCGGCAAGCCGGTGACCCCGGCCCGTCGCCGCCGGATCCCAATGGTCTTCCCAGTACGTCTTGTCGAATCGCGGCATGTTCGTGCTCCTGTTCTCCGCCGGGTCAGAACAGGATCGCTTCCCCATCACCGTATTGGCAAACATTCTTGCCAAATGGCAAACTGACGAGATGGACAACGCATCCGACCAGACGCTCGACGCCGTCGGCCCGCGACTCAAGCACCTTCGCCTGCGGCGCGATGTGACGCTCACCGCGCTCGCCACGGCGACCGGCATCTCGACGAGCACGCTGTCGCGACTCGAGGCGGGCGTGCGACGGCCGACGCTCGAGCAGCTCCTCCCCCTTGCCCGCTACTACGGCGTCACGATCGACTCCCTCGTCGACGCCCCGCGCACCGCGGATCCGCGGATCGACCTGCGACCGATCGTCTGCAAAGACGGCTCCGTCATCGTTCCGCTCACCCGCCGCCCGGGAGGGATCCAGGCGTTCAAGTTCGTGCTTCCGACGGGAAGCGACGACGCGATCCCCGACCTGCGCTCCCACGAGGGCCACGACTGGGCGTACGTCCTGAACGGCACGCTCCGCCTCGTCCTCGGCGACCACGACCTGCGCCTCCACACCGGCGAAGCGGCCGAGTTCGACACCCGCACGCCCCACTGGTTCGCGGCCACGAGCTCGGGACCGGTCGAGTACCTCAGCCTCATCGGGCGTCAGGGGCAGCGGGCGCACGTCCGCGCGACGACCGACCGCCCGTCGCGATGACGCCAACCTCCGGCCGCGGGGTCAGCGGCAGCGCTTCGCCAGCCCCTCGAGCGCCGCGAGGTAGTCCTTCGGCCGCTCGAAGTGCACGAGGTGGCCGCCCGAGATCGTCACCAGCTCGGAGTCGGGGAGTGACGAGATCGCGCGGGAAACATCATCCACATCCATCGCCGCCTTGAGGACGCCGTCCGCGTCATATGACGTGCCGTTCTTGTCGTACCACCAGCGCGTATGGATCAGCGTCGTCGGCACGGAGACCGCGCGCAGCGCCGCCTCGGTGTCGAACCCGTCGTACCAGGCGCCGACCTGCCACGCGCGACCGAAGCCCGGGTCGTATTCGACCATCCCCTCGAACCACACGTCCACGGCACGCGGCAGGAACCAGATCCGCAGGGGCCTGCCCGGGTGTCGATCGACCCACCGCAGCGCCCAGCGCGTGAGTCGACCCGCAGCCTTCCCGAAGAACGAGAAGTAGTCGGCGTACTCGAGGTAGTAGCGCTGGAACTCGGCCTCCGGCTGCTCGCGCACGTATGCCTCCGCGATGCGATGCAGGACCCCGCCGGTCGTGCTGTCGCCGCGCGGCATGGCCGACGAGAAGAGCGGCGGATCCTCGAGCAGCAGCCCGCGCACGAGGTGCGGGTACGCGGCCGCGATCGCGAGCGCCAGCACGCCGCCCGAGGAGTGACCGGCCAGCAGGACGGGATCATCCGTCACCTGTTCGATCGCCGCCGCGAGCAGGGCAGCGACCCCGACGCACGTGTATTCGTCGGCGGGCAGGTCGTCGGATCCGCCGTGACCGGGCACGTCGATCGCGATGACCCGGTGGTGCTCCATGAGGGCCGGAAGCACGCGTCGGTGATCTTGCCAGCGCGCCGCCTGGCCGTGCAGCAGTACGACGGGCGGGCCGTTGTCCGGCCCCTCAGCGACCTTGACGGTGACGTCTTCGACGACGACGTGGCGCTCACTCATGAGCGCGCCGCGTGCGCCCCTACTCATCGCCCCGGATGGTCGGCATCACCGTGTCGATGAACTCGCGGAACGGCTCCTGACGGACGATCGCGATCCCCTGCGCGTCATCCGCGAGGAGTAGGAGCGAGGAGCCGGGCTCGATGCCGAACATCGCGCGCGCCTCCTTCGGAATGACGATCTGCCCCTTGGGCCCGACCTTCACGATCGCGGCGAACTTGTCCGCCGGCTCTGTGACCTTCATATCGTCTCCTTCCACGCAAGAGAAGTAACCCTAGTTAGACTAGTTATACGATCGGCGCGTGTCCAGAGCCGGGCGTCAGCCGGGTCGACCTACGCTGGTAGCGAGCCGCTTCTCGGCGGCCGCGAGCATCAGTCGGAGGACATCGCGATGAGCCGAACGAATCGATCCCCGGTGCGGTATCAGCGCAACGCCCTGGCGCCGAGCATCCTCGCCGCAGCGGCGCTCTTCCTTGCGCCCGTCTTCATCGACTCCGGCTGGACGACGATCCTGCTCTTCGTCGTCGCGATCCTCTCACTCATCACGGCCTGGTTCGCGGTGCAGGCGAAGCAGTGGTGGTGGATCCCGATCTTCGTCGCGATCGCGGTGGTGTGGAACCCGGTGTTCCCGTTCGCCTTCTCCGGTCCGCTCTGGACGGCGGCACAGCCGGTCGCGGCGATCGTCTTCCTCGTCGCCGGGGCGATGATCAAGGTGCCCCAGCCGTAGCGCGCGGACGCCGGGTCAGCCTCCGTCGACGCGCAGCGCGCGCAGACGCTCGGGGTCGGCCAGGACGTCGATCCGGGCGATCCGGTCGCGATCGAAGGTGACCAGGTAGACAGCGTGCACCGTCCCGTCCGCCGCATACGCCGCGGCGGGGACACCGTCGATGAGCACGGGTCGCGTGAGTTCCGCGCGGCCGGCGAAGACGCGTGCGACGGCGTCTCCCCCGCGGATCCGGTGGCCCAGGAGCGGTGCGCCGTCGTCGGCTCCCTGCGCGGCGAGCTCGACCGCGGTGACGTCGCCGCGCAGTTCGATCTCTGGGTCGAGCAACTGAAGCAGCCCACCGAAGTCGCCGTGGCGCGCCGCGTCGAGGAACGCGCCGATGGCCTCGTTCCGACGCTGCCGGATCTGGCTGACGTCCACGCGGCGAAGGCGCGCTCGCGCGCGTGAGGCGAGCTGCCGCGCGGCGACCGGGGTCCGCTCGACGATTGGCGCGATGTCGTCATACGACAGCGCGAACACGTCATGCAGCACGAGCGCGAGGCGTTCGAGCGGCCCAAGCGTATCGAGGACGACCTGCATCGCGACCGCGAGATCGTCCACACGCATGGCGGCGTCCGACGGATCCGCGCTCACGGGCGCGCTCACGGCCGGGCGCGCCTGGTCGATCACGTCTTCGGAATCCTCGCGGCGTCGCACCTGCTGACGGATCAGGTCGATGCACACGCGCGAGACGACCGTCGTCAGCCAGGCCTCGAGGGACTCGATCGCGCCGACGTCGGCACGCTGCAGCCGCAGCCACGTCTCCTGGACGGCGTCGTCGGCCTGCCACGGGGAACCGAGGGTGCGGTGCGCGATCGCGTACAGGCGCGGCCGGTGGGCCATGAATCGTGCTGCGACGTCATCGATCGCGCGCGGCTGCGGCGTCTGCACCATCATCCTCCCTCCGCGCGGCGTGTCGTCACGTTCTCATCGTGGCGGACGACTCCCTGGTGAGAGCGCCACATCTGAGCTGCTCTCTGTCGATCCATCATCGTGAAGGAGTATCCATGTCCATTGTTGCCCGTCAGAACCTCGGTCGTCTCGCCGACGTCATCCGCGGTCGCATCTGGTTCCCCGGCGACCCCGACTTCGACCGCGCGCACCGCCCGTGGAACCTCGCCGTCGAGCAGGCGGTGCACGCGGTCGTGGAGGCCGCCGACGCGGAGGACGTGGCCGACCTCGTCGCGTTCGCGCGCGACAACGGCCTCGAGGTCGCCACGCAGCC
>JAJYSF010000046.1 GCA_021793715.1 Actinomycetes bacterium | reverse complement strand
GTCCGCGGCGATCGTCACGCGCTCTTCGCCGAGCGCCTCGACGCGGAGGCTCGCGCCGCGACTGCGGGCGGACGGCGACGCGACCGTGAGCGTGATCGCCTCGCCACGCGGGCCGTCGAGCAGGGCGAGGCCGACGGGATCCACGGCGCGCACCGTCGGGACGCCACCGGTGAGGATCCGGATCCAGCCGGCCGCGTCCGCCACGGCGGCCGCGCGTTCGGGCGGAGTGGCGACGACGTCTGCGACGACGTGTCGCGGCTGCTCCGCACGGGCGCTCACCGAATCGGATTCATCGGCTCGCAGGCGCGGGCGGGCGAGGACGATCGGCACGCGCGCCCCGGTGACTTCTGCCGCCTCGGCTGACGTGGCGCTGGAGACGTCGGCGACGACCACGGCCGCCGCACCCTGCGCGATCGCCCACCTCACGGCAGCGAGGCCGGGGACCACGACGACCGCCCCGGCCGGTTCCGCACCGAGCGACGCGCTCAGCGGCAGCTCCGCCGCCGCCGCGCGATACGCGGCCAGCTCGGTAGTGATCACGCGCGTCACGACGCCGCCTCGGCGCGAATCCACTCGGCGGCGGCATCGGCGAGCGCGATCGCGAAGTGCGCGTCCGCGGCAACTTCGTCGTATTCCGTGGTCTGCCCGCCATCTATGAGTGCCGCGAGCGCTCGCCACTCCGCGACGTACCCGTCCTCGGGATCCGTGGGGTAGCGAATTTCCCGCCCATCCGCGTCGCGCACGGTGACCGCCGCGCTGCCGCGATGCACGAACGCCGGTGGGAAGTCGATATCGATCTCGTCTCCGTCGGTGAGGATCCGGATCCGCCAGAGAGCGTCGGCGCCGCCGGCCAGCATGACGGCGGTGAGGCTGACGGGTACGCCACTCGCGACGAACCCGACGGAGCACCCGATCGGCGGGGCGGGGCGCGCGAATGCGACGCGCTCGAGGTCCGGGGCGAGGTCGCGCACGAGGGGCAGGTCGTGGATCGCGAGCCCGAGGATCAGCTGGCGCACGATGGCGGCGACCACCGCGGGGTTCCCCCAATCGGGGGCGGGACGCCTGCCCCCAGGCGCCATCGCGGGCAACTCGGTGACGGCCTCGTGGTATCGCCCGTTCGGCGGCAATGCGAGCGTGACCGATATCCCGCGCACGCGCCATTCCCGCTCCAGCATGTAGTGCTTCGCCCGCCCCCACGCGGGGTCGTGCAGGTGATTCGTGCCGACCACGAGCGCCGTGCCGTTCGCGCGGCACGCCTCGATCACTCGATCGACCTCGTCGTGCGTCGTGCCGAGGGGCTTCTCGCAGAGGATCGCGCGCTTGCGTGCGTGCGCTGCGGCGATCGCCTGAGCGGCGTGCAGCTCAGGCGGGCTGCAGATCGCGACGACCTCGACGGCGGGGTCGGCGATCACATCTGCCGCGCCGCTCGTTGCCCGTGCGCCGGTGCGCGCCGCGAGGTCGGCCGCTCGCCCGCTGCCGCCGTCAGCGACGCGCACGACGCGAAAGCTCTCGCCGAGGCGCGCCAGCGTCGGCAGGTGCAGCGCGGAGACACCGGGCCCCGCGCCGATCATCCCCACGCCCCATTGAGCAGCCATACCCGACTCACTTACGTAGAAAACCAACTTAAGCGGCAACGAATTCGACGATAACGCATACACTCGGTGAGATACGTCACTCTCATCAGGAAGATTCCATGGGCACCGGATCTACGCTGCGGTTCGCCGCACAGACCGACGAGGTCACCAGCCTCCTCAGGATCGTCAACCTCGTCCGCACACGCGAAGCGGTCACCCGGCCCGAGATCGGGCGCCTCACGGGCCTCGGCCGCGGCGTCGTCACGCAGCGCATCGACCACGCGATCGACATGGGCTTCCTCGAGGACGCCGACCTCGCGCCCTCCACGGGCGGACGCTCGGCGCGCACCCTGCGGTTCCGCGCGGAGCGCGGCCGGATCATCGTCTGCGCGCTCGGCGCCCAGCACATCCACGTCGGCATCACAGATCTCGAGGGGAACATCGTCGACGACACGCACGTCGTCTGGCAGATCTCCCAGGGCCCCCAGGCGACGCTCGAACGGGCGATCGCGCTCGTCGATGAGCTCGTCACGCAGCACGGCGAGCGCGACGTGTGGGCCGTGGTCATCGGCCTTCCGGGCCCCGTCGACTTCGCGACCGGCCGTCCCGTCGCGCCCCCCATCATGCCGGGCTGGAACGAGTTCGACGTGCGCGCGCCATTCGAAGAGCGGTACGACGCGCCCGTGTGGGTCGACAACGACGTGAACATGCTCGTCCTCACCGAGCGCGAGGGACGCGGCGCGTCGCATGAAGACATGATCTACATGAAGATCGGCTCGGGCGTCGGATCCGCCCTGCTCTCGCGCGGCCGTCTCCACCGCGGCGCGAACGGATCTGCGGGCGACATCGGCCACGTCCGCATCGCGGGCGCTGAGGAACAGTGCCGCTGTGGAAAGACCGGCTGCCTCGAGGCGGTCGCCGGCGGCTGGGCCCTCATTCGCGACGCCGAGCGCGCCATCGCCGACGGCACGACGTCAGTGCTCGCGGATCGCGTCGCCGCCGGTGAGCCGCTCCAACCCGAGCACATCACGCTCGCGGTGCGCGACGGGGACGCACTCGCGCTGAAGCTCGTGCAGACTTCGGCGCGGGTGGCGGGCGATGCGCTCGCCGTGCTCGTGAACATGTTCAACCCGAAGACGATCATCATCGGCGGGGCGATCGCGAGCGCCGGCGAGGTGATGCTCGCCGAGGTGCGGCAGCGGATCTACGAGCTGTCCCTCCCCCTCGCGACGCGAGACCTCGTGATCGATACGTCGCGCAAGGATCAGTCGGCGCCCATCTCGGGCGGTGCGGAGCTCGCCATCGAGGAGCTCTTCGAGACCACCTTCCCGCGCTGGTTCGCGGACGCGAGGCCGTCGCCGGCCCTCACGCGGGTGTGACGTGGCTGCCCCGATACTGCGCGACGACGCGCTGACCGCCAGGCCCGACGGATTCGAGCTGCGGCTGTCGCTGCCGTGGATCCGGTCGATGCCGCTCGCGTGCGTGACGGAGCTGTCCGTCGTCATCGGCGGCGCGCGCTGCGACGTTGCCGTCGCCCTCGGAGACCGCGAGATCCCGCCCGCGGACCTCGCGCGGGAGGACGCGTGGTGGTTCCTACAGGATCGACTGGTGCTGCGCGGATCCGCCTCACTCGGGCCTGGAGCGCATCGCGTCGAGGCCTTGTTCCGGCTCGTCGTGCCCTATCTCGCGGGCGGACCCGACGGACCGCTCGTGCTCCCGTTGCGCGAGGAACGCGAGCTGGACCCGTCCGTTCACCGCGCGTCGGCTTCGCGTGATGTCTGCGGCGAGGTCGCACCCACGACGGGAGCGTCGCCCGCCGCCGAGGCGAGCATCGGGGCGACCGGCGGGCCTTCGGGTTCTGATGACGCCGGGGGCGGCGCAGGGCCAGCGCACGGTGGGTCTCCGATCTCCGGCACCGCGGATCGCGCCCCGGCCACGACCCTGCCGGACGAGTGGCGCCTCAGCGCCAACGCGTTCAACTGGACCCCGGACGTCGTGCGCGCGCACCGGACCGCCCACGACATCGTCGTCGGGATCGTCGCCGACGGCGTCGCATCCGTGATCGAGGTCGAACCGGGGCAGGTGTGGCCTGCCTTCCCGGCGCCCTCGTCCGACGACGTCTTGCGGCTCCGGAACGATGTCGCCGCGGTAGGCGGATCCGTGAGCATGGTCGGCGCGAGCATCGACGATTGGGTGGGGACGGCTCGACGCCGTGACGACGATGAGCGGCTCGCCTTCCTCCTTCCGCAGCTCCGTGCTGCCTCTCTCGTCGGCGCCGAGGGCGTGCGCCTCCCGCTCGGGCATGCCGGGCGCCCGCTGCTCGAGCGCCTGCTCCCGGTTCTCGAGGAACTGGATCTCGTGCTGTACGAGGAGGTGCAGGGGCAGCAGGCCCCCTCGGGCGCCGCGTTCGACGACATCGCCGACCTCGATGACCCGCGTCTGCGCGTTCTCGTCGACACGAGCATGCTCATGCCGGCGCTCCCGGTCACCTACCTCGAGCGGATGACGTCGCTTCCGGCGGAGCTGCACGCGCGGCTGCGCGAAGAATGGCGGGACCCCGCGACCCATGAGGCGGTGATCGCGGCGCTGCGAGGCGGATCCGTCCCGCCCGAACTGCGCACGACGTTCATGAATCTCATCGTGCGCTTCGGCCGTTCGACCGCCGCCGACCTGCGACCGATCCTGTCGCTGGTGGGCGCGGTCCACCTGAAGTTCTGGGATCTGGACGATACCGACGGGCGCGTGAGCACGCCCATCCGGGAGCTCGGATCCGAGCTAGCCCGCTCCGGCTTCGCCGGCGCGCTCTGCAGCGAGTGGGGCGGACACGACTGGCTCGACGCCGACGCGACCGACATGACGCGAGCGCACCTCGCGCTCGCCCGCCAGGCACTCGCGGAGGGCGCCGCTGCCTGAATCCTGTGCACGCGGCCGCCGCGAGGCGTCAGTCATACTTTTATTCGAGCTGTTCCGCCAGCTTCTCCTTCGTTTGTCGTATGTCTGTTCTATTCTGACAGCATGACGACGATCCTCGAGGCACCCGCGGAAGCGCCCGCGATACTGCCGCCGCGGCGGCACGTGGGAGCCGCCGTCGCGCTCGTGGCCGGGCTGATCGAGCGCGTCGAACAGCTGCCGGATGCTGCGCTGGCCGACGCATCGAGGACGGTCGAGGAGCTGGGGCGCTTCGTCGACGCGTTACGCGTGCGGATCGCCGGAGAGGTCGACGAGCGATCGAGCTCGTCGCTGCCTCCCGAGGAGCGCCTGTCTCAGATGTATGCGTGCCCGAACGCGGCGGGGCTGCTGGCGCTGACCACGAAGGCGTCGCGACGCGAGGTCCAGGAACGGATCCGCCTCGACCGCCGCACCCGCGCGGGAACGACGCTGACGGGCGAGCCGCTGCCGGCCGAGTTCCCGACGGTCGCGGCAGCCCTGCACGACGGTTCCCTCGGTGTCGACGCGGCCCTCACGATCACGGACGCGCTCGCGAAGGTGACCGATCGCGGGGCCGCCGATCCCGCCGATGTCGACGCGGCCGAGGCGAGTGTCGTCGCCCTCGCGACGGGCGACGTCGCGGCGGATGAGGCCCCCGCCGAGACCCACGACGATATCCGCGCCGTCACGACCCTGTGGGCGACGGCGCTCGACCAGGACGGCGTCGACCCCGACGCCGCCTACGCGGAACGCACGCGCGGCGTCACGCTCGGTCGCGAACGCGACGGGCTCGTGCCGCTCAGCGGCCGACTGATGCCGGAGACCGCAGGCCTCCTGCAGCGACTCTTCGACGCGCATCTGGCCTCCCCGAACCGATCGGTCTCGTTCGCGTCGTCTCCCGAAGACGCAGACCACGACGAACCGTGGTCCGACACCGAGCACGTCCTCGATCCGCGCACGGTCCCGCAGCGCAAGCACGACGCGCTCATGGGCATGCTCTCGGCCGCCGCCTCACGCGCGGCCCCGACGATCGGCGGCGCCGCCCCCACGCTCGTCGTCACCGCGACCGTGAATGACCTCGACGGAGGCGTCTGCCGGGCCGACGGCGTCGACATTCCGATGCCCGCGCGCGTCGCGCACCGCATCGCCTGCACGGGCGCCGTGCAGAAGGTCGTCTTCGACCGGGGCGGCAAGATCCTTCAGCTCGGCGTGCCAGAGCGGCTGTTCTCCGCGCACCAGCGGCGGGCGATCGCCGCGCGCGACGGCGGCTGCATCATCCCCGGATGCCAGGTCCCCGCGTCGCAGTGCGAGATCCACCACGTCGAGGAGCATTCGCGGGGCGGAGCCACGCACACCTCGAACGGCGTGATGCTCTGCTGGTGGCACCACCACCGCCTCGACGACGGCGGGTGGCTCATCCAGATGCGCGACGGTGTTCCCTACGTAGCGGCACCGAACTGGATCGACCGACATCGACGATATCGACCGGTCCACAATCACGCCGTACCGCGGATCCGCCGACGACCGCGAAGCGCGGCCGCGCCGCCGTCCTGACGCGCGGAAGACTCGATGCCGGCTCGGCGAGACGCGGGCCATCCCTCGCCATCGCGCGTCACGCACCTGCGTGTCGGTTCACCCTTCGCCGTTGTAGTACGGCCAGGGGAGGAAACGACGCTCCCCCCGACGATCGGGCCCGTCCAGCGATACGTCGCCCGTCGCCGCCCACTCGACGCCGCGGGGGAACATGCGAATGAACTCGATGCGGCGGAACGTATCGATGTCGTGACCGATGGTGATCGTGAACGAGCGGCCCTCGCCGTACTCGTTGATCCAGGCGATCGGCTGATCGGTGTTCATACCGGGCAGCGCCGCCACGCCCTCCTCCGGGATCGCAACCGGATAGTGCGGCATGGGCCAGACGGGCGCATTCTCGTACGCCTCGAGATCGTCGAACGTCGTGAGCAGCACCTGCGCGCCGTCGAGGATCTCCACCCCGACGAGGATGTCGTCGCCCGTCACCGTCCACCGCGCGCTGATGCCGTCGGTGATCGGGTGTCTCGGCTCGACGGTGTCGAGCTGCGCCTCACCCCACGGCCGGGGCCGCAGGCCGCCGGCGACGGTCAGCCTCGAACCCCGCATGACGTTGTACTCGTCCGGGTAGCCCCAGTCGTCCTCCTGCGCCGCGGATCCGTGGAACCAGACGATGCCCTTGCCATCGTCGTGGACGAATTTCAGCAGCGCGGCGTCGGTCTCGTCGCCGAATCCGACCGCCTTGTCGTGGTACCCGTCACGCCCCTCGAACACGACGATCACGACGTCATACTTGTCGATGATCTCGGCACCGAGGCCACGCGGATCCTCAACCACCCGCACGCGGAAGCGCCCGGTGTCTTCGAGCAGCGTCGTGAGCCACTGGTTGTGCTGCCGGAAGCTGCGGAACTCATTGTCGTGTTCCCGGGTCATGTGGCCCGAAAGGACTGGCGCGTGGACCGCG
>JAJYSF010000045.1 GCA_021793715.1 Actinomycetes bacterium | reverse complement strand
GCCGCCAGAGGAAGAGGACGCCGACCTCACCGACCACGTGACCGGTCGGATCCCGATGGTGAAGTGACGGTGTCGTTCTCGTCGCGCTGGGCCGCCTTCTCGAAGGGGCTGAACGAATTCTATGCGGGCCCGTACCGCAAGGCGTTCGGCGTGGCCCGGCGCGACGAGGACGATCACTTCATGCTCGTCGTCCTCGCCGAATCGCTCGGGGTGCCGGATCCCGCTGCGTACTACACGGCCGAGCTGCTGCCAGCCGTGTACGAGGACTTCCACGACTGGCACCAGCGTTCCGGCATCCCCCGCAGTCCCCTGGATCACATCTCGTGCTGCTGACGGACGCCGCGACGCGGCACGCGATCTTCGTGGGAGGCAAGGGCGGCGTCGGAAAGACGTCGCTCGCCTCTGCGCTCGCCCTCGCCCGCGCGCAACAGGGCGCCCGCGTGCTCGTCGTGTCGACAGACCCCGCGCACAACCTCGGCCACCTCTGGGAGCGAGCTGTCGGTGACGACATCGTGACGCTGTGGCAGGCGAACGCGGATGGGCAGGACAACGCGAGCACACCTGGCCGCGTCGATGGCGTTGAGATCGACCCGGACCGCACGGTCGACGCGCACCTGGCGGCCGTGTCCGCGACCATGATCCGGATGCTTCCCGACCGGCTGCACCGCGCGGCACGCGACCATCTGGAATCGGCCCGGAATGCGCCGGGCACCCACGAGGCCGCCGTGCTGGAGCGGGTCGCCGAGGCGCTGGAGACCGGCCTCGACCGCTACGACCTCGTGGTCTTCGACACCGCGCCCTCAGGCCACACCCTGCACCTGCTGTCGATGCCGGAGTCCATGACCGACTGGACCGAGAAGCTGCTCGCGAACCGCGATCGCTCGGAGCGCTTCTCCGTTGCCTACGGTGCCCTCGGCGGCACGAAGGACACCTCCGATCGCGACGCGGAGCTGCGACGCATGCTCCTGCGCCGCCGCGCGCGCTTCTCGCTCATGCGCGACACACTGGCGGATCCGGGTCGCACGGGCTTCGTGATCGTCACCGTCGCCGAGCCGATGCCGATCGCCGAGAGCCGCGAGGTCGCGTCTCAACTCGAGTCACTGGGCGTAACGCTCATGGGCGTCGTGGCCAACCGGCTCTCCCCTGCCGAGCTCATGCCGGTGCGACGCGAACGCGAGGAGGCCTTGCTGGCGAACCTCGACCTCGGCGCTCCGATCACGCGGGTCCCCCTCATCGACGAGCTCGTCGGCCTCCCCGCCGTCGAACGGCTCGCGGGGGTGCTCGCGTAGCGAGGCCCGCTCAACGACCACGCGCGCACACCTTGCTGACCATCTCGAAATCCGCCGAGAATGCCGCGAGACCGCAGAAATTTCGCGATGCTCGGCGAATTTCGAGATAGCCGACGAACCGCCGCTCGCCACCGCGCGCTACAACGCCTCGCGCGTGGCCAGACGGCGGACCGTCTCCTTCGCACCGCGCTCATGGAGCGAGGCGAGTGCGGCGAGATAGGGACGGGTGAACTCCTCGCGAGCGGCGAGGTCGCCGAAGAACTGCTCGTTCCTGACGAACGCGAGCGGATCCTCGCGCTGGCGCGCCGCGGCCGCCATGAGGTCGTCGGCGTAGCGATCCACGACTGTGATCGGCGCGCCCGCTTCATCAACGCCCTCGTCATAGCGTGCCCAGGATGCGCAGATCGCCGCGGAGACCTCGACCGGTGCGCCCGAGGCGAGGTTGTCCTGGATCACCGGCACGAGCCATTTCGGGATCCGGTCTGACGACTCCGCGCCCAGCCGCGCGAGGGTGTCGCGGATCTCCGGATTCGCGAACCGTTCGATGAGCGTGTCCTTGTAGTCGTCGAGGTCGATTCCCGGCACGGGCGCGAGGCTGGGCGTGCCCTCTTCGTCCATGTAGCGACGCAGATACGTCGCGATGTCCGGATCCGCCATCGCTTCGTGCGCGTAGGTATAGCCGGCGAGGATCCCGAAGTACGCCAGGCCCTGATGCGAGACGTTGAGGAGGCGGAGCTTCATATGCTCGTAAGGGACGACATCGTCGACGACCTGCACGCCAGCCCGCTCATACGGCGGCCGCCCGTCGACGAAGTCATCCTCGACAACCCATTGGAAGAACGGCTCGGCGACCACCGGCCAGGCGTCATCAATGCCGACGCGATCGCGCAGCTCGGCGCGGTCGGCATCGGTCGTGACGGGCGTGATCCGGTCGACCATGGCGTTCGGGAACGCCACCTCCGACGCGATCCATGCGGCCAGGTCGGCGTCGACGAGCTCGGCGAACGCGCAGAACATCTTCTTCGCGACATGCCCATTGCCCGCGATGTTGTCGCACGACTGCAGAGTGAACGGCGTCGTGCCGGCGGCGCGCCGTCTCCGGAGCGCCTCGACGACGTAACCGAAGACAGATGCCGGCGGGCGGCCCTCGCGGAGCGCGGCGACGTCGCGGACGATCGCCTCCTCCTCCGTGACGAACTCGCCCGTGACGGGGTTGACGTTGTATCCGCCTTCGGTGACGGTCAGCGAGACGATGCGGATCGTCGGATCCGCCATGAGCGCGAGAAGCGCCTCGGGGTCGTCCGGCCCGTAGCGATAGTCGATGATCGATCCGATGACACGACTCTCGCGCGTGCCGTCCGGGTGTTTGATGACGAGGGAGTAGAGGTGGTCCTGCGCGGCGAGCGCGTCGCGCATCCGCGTGTCTCCCGGCAGGAGTCCGGCGCCGACGATGCCCCAGTCCGTCGCGAGGCCTTCCGCATGAAGGTCGTCGAGCACCATCGCCATGTGCGCGCGATGGAACCCGCCGACGCCGAAGTGCACGATGCCGGGGCGGACAGCGGCTCGATCGTACTGCGGCACCGCGACGCCCCGTTCCGCGAGCGCCGGCAGGCTGGCGTCGGACGGCTGTAGGAGTGGGTGGGGTCGGTCGGACGACATGCTCTCTTCTCCTCGAGACGGATCGATCATTTCACGGCACCCATCGAGAGGCCCTGCACGAGCTTGTCCTGCGCCGCGATTCCGGCCACCAGCACGGGAACCGAGATCACGAGCGACGCCGCGCACACCTGCGACAGGAACAGTCCCTGCGAGGTGACGAAACTGGTGAGGAAGACCGGCGACGTCGCCGCCGACGTCGAGGTGAGCACCGAAGCGAACAGCAGCTCGTTCCAGCTGAAGATGACGCAGATGAGAGCGGTCGCCGCGAGGCCGGGGGCCGTGAGCGGCAACAGAATCTGCACGAAGATGCGCGGCAGCCGTGCGCCGTCGATCTCCGCGGCCTCGAGGATCGCGACCGGCACCTCGGCCAGGAACGACCGCATCATCCACACCGCGATCGGCATGTTCATGGCCGAGTAGATGATGATCAGCAGCAGCCACGTGTCGAGGATCCCGAGCATGCGGGCGACGATGTAGACCGGCAGGAGGCCCGCGACCATCGGGAGCATCTTCGTCGATAGCAGGAAGAACATCACGTCACTCCAGCGGTCGATCTTCCTCACGGCGAGCGCGTACGCCGCCGATGTCGACAGGATGAGCACGATGAGCGTCGACACGAGTGCGGCGACCGCGGAGTTGATGAGGAACGGCCACGGATCCAGGCCGCCACTCGCGCCGAAGAAGTCGGTGAACGACTCGAACGTGAGCGGAGCGAGGAAGCTCGGCGGATTCGTCGCCGCGTCAACTTCGGAGTGCAGACCGGTGAGGATCATCCAAAGGATCGGCGCCACGAAGATCAGTCCGACGAGCCAGGCGACGACGCCGAGCACGACGTTCGTCGCGCTGCCGCGCTTTCGCCGTCGTGGCGCCGCGCTCGACGTGGCGGGTGTCGGGGCCGCGGCGGGCGCGGTGAGGGTGGCCATCAGTTCTCCTCCTTGAGCAGGCTCGACGCCGTGCGCAGCGCGACCGTGGCCACGACGAGCGATCCGACGACGACAACGACGCCGACGGCAGACGAGACGCCGTAATCCTGGGCGACGAAGAACTTCTGGTAGATCACGTACGGGAGGTTCGCCGTGCCCAGCCCGCCCGAGGTCATCGTGAACACCGTGTCGAAATTCTGCACGATGTAGATCGTTCCCAGCAGCGCGGCCAGCTCGATGTAGCGGCGCAGGTGCGGCAGCGTCACGTAGCGGAACGCCTGCCACGGGGTGGCGCCGTCCATCATCACGGCCTCGTACACGTCGAGGGGGCGTGACTGCAGGCCCGCGAGCATGATCAGCATCATGAACGGCGTCCACTGCCACACGAGCACCGCGCCGATTGCCAGCAGCGGAGCATCGGTCATCACGTCGAGCTGCGGTGCGCTCTCGCCGAAGAGCGTCGTGAGCATACCGTTCAACAGGCCGTAGTTGGGGTTGAAGATCGCGTGCTTGAAGATGAGCGCGGCAGCCACCGGCACGATGAGGAACGGCGTGATCATCAGGGTACGGACGATGCCGCGGCCGACGAACTTCCGGTCGAGCAGCAGCGCGATCAGCAGTCCGAGCACCGCTGAGACGACCACGACACCGACGGTCAGCGCGACGGTGACCCCGACGGCGCGCAGGATCCCGGGATCCGTGAACACCGTGCGGTAGTTGTCGAGCGTGCCGAACGAGATGTCGTTCGGATACGCCGCGTTCCAGTTCATGAACGAGATCACGATCGTGATCGCGAACGGGATCTGGGTGACGAGGATCACGAACAGCAGTGCCGGGAGCAGGGGCGCCCTGCGGGCCCAGCGGTTCTCACCGCCGGACCCGGCAGGCGCCTGGATCACGGCACGCGTGTCCGTGGCGGGGGCGATCGATGTCGCGGACATCACAGTCTCCGGTTGTGGGGGTGCCCGGTCATTCCTGGTACGACTCGCCGACTGACTCCGCGTCGGCTTGCCCGCGCGCCAGAGCGTCCTCGACGCTCATCTGTCCCGCGATCGCGGAGCTGATGTCCTCGGAGATGCCCGTGGCGAGATCCGCGAACTCGGGAATCGCGACGAACTGCACACCGAGCGCCGGTCGCGCCTGCAGGCCCGGGTTCACCGGATCCGCCGACTCGATCGCGTCGACGGTCTGCTGGTAGAACGGCGCCGCGGCCTCCTGGTACTCCGGGTTCTCATACGTCGAGGCGCGCTTGCCGGCGGGCACGCGCGCCCAGCCGTACTCTTCCGCGACGAGTTCCTCGTAGTCCTGCGACGATGCCCACGCGACGAACTGCTGCGCGGCGTCCTGGTTGTCACCGGCGGCCTGGATCCCCCACGCCCACGTGTACAGCCACGAGCTCGATTCGGTCTCGACGACCGGCGCGGCGACGTACCCGATGTTGCCTCTCACCGGCGAGTCCTCAGCCTCGAGCGTGCCCGTTGCGGCCGTGGAGTCGTACCACATCGCGACGTTGCCCTGCTGGAGGTTCGTGAGGCACTCGGTGTAGCCGGCCTGCGCCGACCCCGAGGGACCGTAGTCACGGACGAGGTCGACGTAGAACTGCACCGCCTCGGTGAACTCGGGTGCATCGACCTGCGCGTTCCAGTCCTCGTCGAACCAGGTGCCGCCGAAGGTGTTCACGACGGTCGTCAGCGGGGCGAACATCTGGCCCCATCCGGGCAGGCCGCGCAGGCAGATGCCGCTCATGCCGGATTCGGCCCCGTCGATCTCGGCCGCGAGCTGTGCGACCTCCTCCCAGGTCGGGTTCTCGGGCATCGTCAGACCCGCCTCGTCGAACACATCGGTGCGGTACATGAGAAACGAACCCTCGCCGTAGAACGGCTGGCCGTAGATCTCGCCGTCGACCGTCAGCGATTCGGCCATCGGCGTGAGGATATCGTCCTGGTTGAAGTCCTCCTCGGGGGTGATGGGGCTGAGCCAGCCGTTGCCCGCGTAGGTGGGGATCTCGTAGTTGGACAGCGACGCGACGTCGTACTGCCCGGCCTGCGATGAGAACTCCTGTCCGATCCGAGCGCGCACCTCGTTCTCGGGCAGAATCGTGTAGTTCACGGTGATGCCCGTGTCGGCCGTGAAGTGGTCGGCGGTGAGACGCTGCAGGTCCTCCATCTGCGGGTTGTTCACCATCAGCACGTTGACCTCGTCACCTCCTCCTCCGCCGCCCCCGCCACCGCCGGCGCCGGCGCACGCCGTCAGCGCGAGCGCACCCGTGGCAACGGCCGCGACGAACGCGGTGCGAGTTGTCCTGCTGCGATTCATGTCCTGAGCTCCTCGTCTGTGAGGGTCTATGCGAAGCTCGGCTTCGCTGCCGTCATCAAGTGATTCGAGTGTTTGATGCACATATGAGCAGGGACGCTCATGTGAGACATCGTGGCATGGACTGCTCATGTGCGCAAGGGGTATCATCTGAGCAGCCCGCCGCTCGTCGGTGGGAACCACCCGGCGCGAAGGCAGGTTCATGACCGCGAGTACGTCCGCACGACACCGTCGCCTGCTCGTGCAGCTCGCGCGCGCCTACTACGTCGACCGTCTCTCGAAGGTGCAGATCGCGAACGAGTTCGGGCTGAGCCGCTTCCAGGTCGCGCGCATGCTCGACGAGGCGCACGACGCCGGCGTCGTCACGATCACGATCGAGTCGGGCGAGACGACGGATGACGACCGGGCCGCCGAGATCACGACGCGCCTCGGCGTCCGCTCGGTCATCGTCGTGGACGAGACCTCGCGCGACGTCGCCACCACCATGGGCCGCGCCGCGCTCCGGTTCGTCGACGCACAGGCCCAACCCGGCCAGCGAATCGGCATCTCGTGGTCGCGCACCCTCGATGCCGCCGCCGATTTCGTCCCGACGCTGCCGCGCAGCACCGTCGTGCAGCTCGCGGGTGCATTGCAGCTCGGCGATGAGCCACCGCGACAGGAGACGTTCACTCGGCTGGGGCAGGATCCGGCCGTGCATGTCACGCGCCTCTATGCGCCGCTGCTCGTCACCGCGTCCGAGACGGCGGATGACCTGCGCGCGCTGCCCGAGATCAGCGGGGCCCTCGCCGCGGCCGACGCCCTCGACCTCGCCATCGTGTCGATCGGTGCGTGGGAGG
>JAJYSF010000044.1 GCA_021793715.1 Actinomycetes bacterium | reverse complement strand
GACGACATCGTCCGCGAGCCCGAGGTCGGCCAGGAGCCGTTCGACATGGCCGCCGCGCGTGGCGAAGCTCTCGGCTCCCAGATCGAGCGTCAGCCCCGCGACACGCGCCGAGCGGATGGCGCCGCCAGGCGCGTCCGCGGCGTCGACGAGCGTGACGCCGATGCCGAGCTTCGCGATCTCGCGGGCCGCGACGAGGCCACCGATCCCCGCACCGATCACGACGACGCGAGTATCCTCGGCCCGTTCGTGCAGGTCGGCGAGGTCGTAGGCCTCGTCGCTCACAGCGCGTGCACCAGCTCGACGATGCGCGTCAGCACGGTCGGGTCGGTCTCGGGCGGAACGCCGTGACCGAGGTTCACGATGTGGCTGCGTGCGGCGCGACCCGCGGCGACGACCTCGCGCACGTGCTTCTCGAGCACGGGCCAGGGTGCCTGCAGCAGCGCGGGGTCGATGTTGCCCTGCAGCGTGATGTCCTGTCCGACGATGCGCGCCGCCTCGTCGAGTCCGAGCCGCCAGTCCACGCCGACGGCGTCGACGGATCCGTCGAGCGTCATGTCCGCGAGGATAGGGCCGGTGCCGACGCCGAAGTGGATCCGCGGCACCTGGGTGATCTCGGCGAGCGCTCGAGCCGAGTGGGGCGCGATGTAGCGGCGATAGTCCGCGGGCGAGAGCGAGCCGGCCCAGGAGTCGAACAGCTGGACGGCCGACGCGCCCGCCTCGACCTGCACCGAGAGGAAGGCGGCGGCTACCGTGCTGAGCCAGCCCGCGAGCCGGTCCCACGACCGCGGATCCGCGTGCATCATGGCGCGCGCCCGGAGGTGGTCCTTCGACGGGCCGCCCTCGATCAGGTAGGCGGCGAGCGTGAACGGCGCGCCCGCGAACCCGATGAGCGGAACCCCCTGCGGGTGCAGCTCGTCGGTCGTGATCCGCACCGCCTCGCGGATCGGATCGGCGGAGGCGACGACCTCCTCCGCGGGGATGCTCGTGATCCGGTCGACGTCAGCCGCCGTACGCACCGGATCGGCGAACACCGGTCCGCGGCCCGGCACGATCTCGACGTCGATGCCCATCATCTTGAGCGGCACGACGATGTCGCTGAAGAAGATGGCCGCGTCGACGCCATGCCGACGGACCGGCTGCAGCGTGATCTCCGCGGCCATCTCGGGGGTGAGGCACGCATCCAGCATCTCGGTGCCGACGCGAAGCTCGCGATACTCGGGGAGCGAACGACCCGCCTGGCGCATGAACCAGATCGGGGTCGTCTCGGGGCGCTCGCCGCGGAGCGCCCTCAGGAGCGGGGCATCGGTGAGAGACATGGCTCCATCTTCCCACCGTCGATTCGGGATCCCCCGAGAGCGCGGTCGCGTTGGCGGGCGGCGAGGCTTCGTTCCCTGGAACCATTCAGATCTTGTTTCGACGGCGTGTAGAATCGGAGGGTGCTTCTGTGTGTGTCCGCGAGTCACAAGACCGCTCCGTTCGAGCTCCTCGAACGACTGAGCGCTCACGCGGAACCGCTGAACCCCCTCATTTCCGCCGACGATCCCGCGATCGCCGGTTCGGTCGTGCTGTCGACGTGCAATCGATTCGAGGCGTATCTCGACGTCAGCGGCGGATCCGACGAGAGTCGCGCGACGGCGCTCGTCGCCGTACGCGACGCGCTCGCGAAGACCACCGGCATCGACAGCAGTGAACTGAACGGCAGCTACGAGGTCACGCAGGGCGCCAAGGTCGCCGAGCATCTCTTCGCCGTCGCGTCCGGGCTCGAGTCGGTCGTCGTCGGCGAGGGCGAGATCGGCGGGCAGGTGCGCCGCGCGCTCGGCGAGGCCCGCACGCAGGGAACGACGACCCGCGACCTCGAGCGTCTCTTCCAGCGCGCGACCGAGACGCAGAAAGCGGTGAAGAACAGCACGGCCCTGGGCCGCGCGGGCCGCTCGTTGGTGCGCCTCGCCCTCGATCTCGCCGATAGCCGCATCGCCGACTGGTCGACCATGCGCGTGCTGCTCGTGGGCACCGGCTCCTACGCGGCGGCCACGCTCGCCGCGCTGCGTGACCACGGCGTGCGCGACATCACGGTGTACTCGCCGTCGGGCCGCGAGCAGTTCGCGACCAAGCACGGCCTGAGCCAGACGTCGCACGCCGCGTTCCCGACCGCGGCGGCCACGAGCGACATCGTCATCACGTGCACGAGCCGCGAGGAGCCGGTGCTGACCGCCGCGACGCTCGCGGCCGGCGGCTTCGACGGATCCGCTTTCGTCATCGACCTCGGACTGCCGCGCAACGTGCACCCGGACGTCGGCGATGTGGCGGGCATCACGCTGCTCGATCTCGAGACCATCCGGCTGCACGCGCCCCTTGAGGAGCTGCAGGCGACCGACGCCGCCCGCGAGATCGTGCGTGAGGCCGCTTCGAAGTTCGCCGGCGACCGACGTCGACAGGCCGCCCAACCCGCCGTCGTGGGTCTGCGCAAGCACGTCTTCGAGGTGCTCGAGCGCGAGCTGGAGCGCGGGAAGAACCGCGAGCACGCGGAGGACATCGCCGAGGCGCTGCGGCACTTCACCGGCATGCTGCTGCACACGCCCACCGTGCGCGCACAGGAGGCCGCGGTGGATGGTCGCGCCGACGAGGTGTTCGATGCGGTCGAGACGCTGTTCGGCATCGACGTGCGCCCGCACATCACGTCGGCCGAGCCTCCCGCCGAGTGCCCGGCGAGCTCCGACTACCGCGCGAGCTGAACCCCCTCCCGCTGGGTAAGCCACCCACGGCGTCCATGCCGTCGCCGCAGGACGACGGCACCGGAAGGCGGATGATCACCGGATCGCACGGTGTCGTGCCGTCGCCGTCCGCTCGCTGCCGTAGTCGTGCACGGGACAGTAGGCTCGGGCCGTGGAGACGCTGACGGTGGTGCTGGCCGGCGGTCGCTCCTCGCGGCTGGGCATGCCGAACAAACCCGCACTGCTCATCGACGGCGCGTCGATCATCGACCGGGTGGTTGCGGCTGCCCCTCCCGGACCGATGGTCGTGGCCGGCCTCGCCGACGGCCTCACCCGCGCAGCGCTGGTCGTGCGCGAAGATCCGCCGTTCGCCGGTCCGGTCGCGGGGATCGCGTCCGGGGTCGCGGCGGTTCCCGAAGAACCGACCCGCGTGGTCCTGCTCCTGGCCGGCGACATGCCGTTCCTCGACCAGCGATTTCTCCGTCAGCTCGTCGCCCATGCGCCGGCCATGGCGCGCGACGAGACGGGTCGGCTGCAGTTTCTCTGCGCGGCCTGGCCCGAATCGCTGCTGCGGGCACGGCTGGACGAGCTCGGCGATGTCACCAACGCCCCCGCGAAGCGGTTGTACGACGGCCTGGACGTCACCGTGGTCGATGCGCCGCCCGGCACGATGCACGACATCGACACACCTGAGCAGCTGGAATCGGCTCGAGCGCGCATCCTCCGCTCCGGTGGCTCAACCGAGGCGAGCGGCGCGAACGAGCCTCGGCGGCACCTCTCCGGCGAGGAAGGAAGAGACACAGAACCATGAGCGACGTCACCACGTTCTGGGCCGAGGCGCGCGCCGCCGTTGCGGTGTTGCCGAAGGATCCGCCGCCTGCCGACCGTGTCTGGGGCTTCGGCGCGACGCCCGCGCACGCCGACGAACTGCTGGCGCTCGTCCTCGCGGGCGTCAAGACAGGCACGGCCGGTTTTGGCTGGGAGTACGAGGCGGACGGGGAGTCGCTGCCTGTGCCCGGCGCCTTCGACGTGATCCTCGACGGATCCGGCGCCCCGCGCGCGATCATCGAGACGACCGACGTCGATGTCGTCCCGTTCGACGAGGTGACGGACGAGCACGCGTACGCCGAGGGTGAGGACGACCGCACGCTCGCCTCGTGGCGGCGGATCCACCGCCGGTTCTACGAGGAGCACATCGATATCGGGCGACCGTTCCGCGAGGACATGCCGATCGTGTGCGAACGCTTCCGCCTCGTCTATCCGGTCGACTGAGGGCGGATCGTCACAGCCCGGCGACGTCCGCCACGGCCGCGTGCGCCAGGGCGCGGGCCTCGTCGTGGTAGCGCTGGATGGCGCGGATCGCCATCGTGAGATCGCTGTCGCGCAGCGCGCCGATGAGGTCGCGCAGCGCGCGCTGACCGTGGAACTCGCGCCAGTCCTTCTGATCCCACAGCGACCGCCACGCCCATGCGATGCTCAGTCGGCGATACGACTCGAGCAGTTGCGCGGATCCGGACTGGGCGACGATGGTGTGGTGCAGCTCCGTGTGCAGCGCGAGGAACTTCTCGCGCCCGTCCGGCGCATGCGTGAGCTCCTCCATCTCGTCGACGATCTCCGCGAGCGTGCGGATCACCTCGTCCGGGACGCGACCCACGAGGTTGGCGACGACGCCGATCTCGATGTTCGCCCGAGCGGAGTAGATGCTCTCGATCAGGTCGCCGCCGATGGGCGCGGGGGTGAAGCGGCCGTCCGGCAGCCGGTCGACGAGAGATTCCGTGGAGAGGGTCACGAGCGCGTTGTTCACGTCGTCGGGCCGGGCCTCCAGCCGCGCTGCGAACGCCTCGACGTCGAGCGGTTCGCCGACGCCGACGTCGCGCTGCAGCACGAGCCGCCGCATCTGCTCGTACGTCGCGTGCTCGCGCAGCCGGTCCCAGCGACCGAAGGATCCGCCGAAGTAGGTCAGCGGACGGCCGTCGACCGCCGTCGCCTCACGCACCTCGCCGAACAGCACGGTGTGCGTGCCGACCGTCGCGGTCTCGCGCAAGCGGCACGAGAAGGTCGCCAGCGCGCCGTCGAGGACGGGTGCGTCCACGACCGCCGAATCGCGGTGGGCGACGCCCGCGAACTTGTCGCCGGGGCCGGCGAACTGGCGCGCGAGTGCACCCTGGCCCTCCGCGAGCACGCTCACCGTGAAGGATCCGCTGCGCACAATGGCCTCGCGCGTCGAGCTGCGTTCGTTCATGCAGGCGAGAATGACGGGCGGGTCATCCGAGACCGGTGCGACGGCGGCGACCGTCGTGCCGTACGACTTCCCATCGACCCGCGTGCACAGCACGGTCACGCCGCTCGTGAGCGCCCCGGCCGCGCGCGCGTACACGTCGATCTCGTCGACGCCGTACTCGAACCTCCTCATGGCCGCACCGCTCGCCGTTACGCGGACGGCCGCGCGAGTCCGAGGTTCTCGCGGAACGTGGAGCCCTCGTACTCGGTCCGGAAGTAGCCGCGTTCCGTCAGCTCCGGCACGAGCAGGTCGCAGATCGCGTCGAGCCCCTCGGGGTTGAACGGCGCGTTCATGTTGAACCCGTCGCACGCCTCCGACTCGAACCACTCGATCATGAGATCCGCGGCCTGGGCCGCCGTGCCGACGAACCACACGTGGCCCGTCGAACGCGCCCGATCGACGATCAGCTCGCCGAGCGTGAGCCCCTGCTCGACCGCCTTGCGCCGGAAGATGTGGTACCTGCTGCCCATCTTCGGATCCTCGGAGAAACGCTCCGCAGGGATGCGCTCGTCGAAGCCGATGTCGTCGATGTCGAGGAACAGATCCCCCGCCACCTGACGGCGGCCGGCGTCGAGGTCGACGTTGTCAGCGAGCTCCTGCGCCATCTCCCGCGCCTCCGCCTCGGTGCGGCCGATCACCGGGACGATGCCCGGCAGCACGGTCACCGTATCGGGGTCGCGCCCGTGCTCCGCCACGCGCTTCTTGAGGTCGCGGTAGAAGGTCTGCGCACCGGCGAGGTGCGGCTGCGCCGTGTAGATGAGGTCGGCAACCTTCGAGCCGAACGCCATGCCCGCCGCCGACGAGCCGGCCTGCACGAGGATGGGGTGGCCCTGCGGCGGCCGCGGGATGTTGATCGGCCCCTGGACCGTGAACCGTGCGCCCGCGTGGTCGATGGGGCGCAGACCGTCGGTGTCGAGCCAGCGGCCGGCCTTCCTGTCGACGAGGATCGAGTCGTCGGACCAGCTGTCCCACAGCTGCTTGACGACGTCCACGTGCTCGTCCGCACGGTCGTACCGCTCCTCGGCCTCCGGCACCCCGGAACCGCCGAAGTTCGCGAACCCGTCGCGCGAGGTGACGATGTTCCAGCCCGCGCGCCCGCCCGACATGTGGTCGAGGCCGGCCATCTGGCGCGCGACGTTGTACGGCTCGGTGAAGGAGGTCGAGACCGTGCCGATCAGGCCGATGTCCTTCGTGACGGCGGCGAGCGCCGACAGCGTGCTGATCGGCTCGTAGAAGCCGTTCATCATGATGTCGCCGCGCATGGTCGCGTTCGCGTGGACGCAGTCGCCGAGGAACACCGCGTCGAGCTTCGCCCGTTCCGCGGTCCGCGCGAGGTCGGCCATGAAGGGGAGGCCGGCGAGTTCGTCGGCCCGGCTCTCCTCGCGTCGCCAGCTGTCGCGGTGGTAGCCCGCCGGCAGGAGGAACGTCGTCAGGATCATGCGCTGGCGTCTCATCGGGGATCTCCGTTCGTGGGGTTCGGCGGGGTCATCGGAAGGCTGAGGTGGGAGTCGTGCTCGCCGCCAGAGTGCAGACGCCACCGACCGCCGTTGCGCAGGTCGGTGTGGGCGATGACGGGCGAGGTGGGGTCCGGTGCGCGCGCGACGAAGTCGTTGCCGAGGATCGTCACCGCGATCTTCTCGCCGGCGTGGAAGCGCGTCGCTGAGGGCCACAGCTCGATCTCGAGCGCCGTCGGCACTCCCGGCTCGAGCGGTTCCTCGCTCTCGTGCGGGTGCACGGGGCGAAGCTCGCTCGACGCGTCGACGTCGAGGGCCCGGTGGCTGGCACGCAGCCAGCCCAGCGCGACCGGTCCGTCGTCGAAGAGCGCGTTGAACGGATATCGGATCTCGCGTCCGTCGGCCGCGAATTTCCGGGCCGCGACGAACACGTCGGCGTCGGGGGCATCCTCCGTCTCGAGCCAGAGGCGCAGACGCATCGGGCCGACGACGTCGGTGTCTTCGCGGAACGTGTACGAGACGGTCACCTCGCCGTCGCGGCTGTCGAGCCACACGGAGGCCGGGTCCGTCGCGGTC
>JAJYSF010000043.1 GCA_021793715.1 Actinomycetes bacterium | reverse complement strand
ATCTCGTGTAGTAGATCGCGATCAGCGCAGCGATCGTGACCTGGAACCAGCCGATCCCCTCGCCAAGCTTGCCGCCGAGGCGACGCAGCGCAAGTGGTGCGGATCCGCGGAAGCGGTGACCGATGGCGTAGTCGAGGAAGAGGATCGGGATACCGGCGGTAATGAGCGCGACGAGGTACGGAATGAGGAACGCGCCTCCACCGGACTCATACGCGACGCCGGGAAAGCGCCAGATGTTGCCGAGGCCGACCGCGGACCCGACGGCGGCCAGGATGAACCCGACCTGCCCTGTCCACTGCTCGCGCTCGGGAATCGCGCCCGTTGCGGGCTGTGCTCGAGACATGCTTCTCCTTGGTCAGATCGTCGACGCCATGAATATCCTGTGAACGTCGTCGTGCCCAAAAGATAGCTATGAACGGCCCTCAAGGGAAGATCTGCTGCCCATCCGATGACGCGTGTCGCCGGAACCGCGCAGGCTGCTCAGCCCTGCGCGAGGCGGATCCGCTCGTCGAGATAGTCCGCGAGCGGCGTGAGGAATCCGGCCGGCGACCAGCGCACCACGAGGCGTTCGCCGTCCCAGGTGACCGGCCCCGAGGATCCGCCGCTCGTGATGCGCTCGACGTCGACCGGCGACCAGTCGACGTGGAACGTCTCACCGGTCGCGAAGCCGCCGCGGAACGCCATGCCGCGGATGACGGCGCGCTCGCGCTGCGACTCGGCCGAGTAGCCGCGGATCACCTCGCGCTCCGCGCGCAGCACGGTTCCCGTGCCCCAGACGTCCGCGTCCCCCACGAGCAGCACGCCGAGATGCCAGACCTCGTCGGCGGGCACGATGACGGGGCGGGCCCCGAACAGGCGACGGATCCGATTGGGACCGCGCACGACGCCCAGTCGCGTGCGCGGAACGGATGCGAGGCGCTCGCGCGTCTCGCGCAACAGCGCCCGCAGATCCTCCATGTCGACAACCTAACGCGTCAGGTCACGCGAGCTGGCCTGCCCTCACGGCCGGCGGTCCGACGTCATATCCCGCCTTCCGAATGCGCTAGAATTGAGTCATTCAAATCTTCGGCCCGATGGCCCTCACCCCGATGCCCTCCACGAAAGGCAACAATGACTGAAAGCAATGCCACATGCCCCTTCGGGTATGGATCCGGTGACTCCGCCGCACAGGAGAGCCCGACCGTCGCGGGCGACTACACGCATGACGGAGACGTCGCGACCGCGGGCACGCGCGTGCACCCGACGATGGGCAGCGCGAACGCCGAGTGGTGGCCGAACCGCCTCAACCTGAAGATCCTCGCGAAGAACCAGCCGGTCTCGAACCCGCTGGGCGGCGACTTCGACTACAAGAAGGCGTTCGAGAGCCTTGACCTCGACGCACTCAAAGCCGACATCGCCGAGGCGCTGACGACCTCGCAGGACTGGTGGCCCGCCGACTTCGGCCACTACGGCCCGATGATGGTCCGCATGGCGTGGCACGCCGCGGGCACCTACCGCTCGCACGACGGCCGCGGCGGCGGCGGATCCGGCATGCAGCGCTTCGCACCGCTGAACTCGTGGCCGGACAACGTGCTGCTCGACCGCGCACGGCGCCTGCTCTGGCCGGTCAAGCAGAAGTACGGCCAGCAGATCTCGTGGGCCGACCTGCTCATCCTCGCCGGCAACGTCGCGCTCGAGACGATGGGCTTCGAGACCTTCGGCTTCGGCGGCGGCCGCGTCGACGTCTGGGAAGCCGACGACGACGTGTACTGGGGCCCGGAGAAGGTCTGGCTCGACGCCGAGCGCTACCAGGGCGACCGCGAGCTCGATGCTCCCTTCGCGGCGACGCAGATGGGCCTCATCTACGTGAATCCCGAGGGCCCGGGCGGCAATCCGGATCCCCTCCTCGCGGCGCAGGACACCCGTGAGACATTCGCGCGCATGGGCATGAACGACGAGGAGACGGTCGCGCTCATCGCGGGTGGCCACACCTTCGGCAAGACGCACGGCGCGCACCCCGACGACCGTCAGGGCCCGGATCCCGAGGCGTCCCCACTCGAGCAGCAGGGTCTCGGCTGGAAGCAGGGCTACGGCGACGGCCGCGGCGGCAACGACACCGTCGGATCCGGCCTCGAGGTCACGTGGACCTACCACCCGACGCGCTGGGACAACGAGTTCTTCCACATCCTGTTCGCCTACGAGTGGGAGCTGTTCGAGTCGGCCGCGGGAGCGAAGCAGTGGCGTCCGAAGGACGGCGGCGGCGCCGACATGGTGCCGATGGCACAGGGTCCGGATCGCCGCGAGCCGCGCATGCTCACGACCGACATCGCGCTGCGCGAGGACCCCGCGTACCGCGAGATCTCGATGCGCTTCCGCAACGACCAGCAGGCCTTCGCCGACGCGTTCGCCCGCGCCTGGTTCAAGCTGACACACCGCGACATGGGCCCCAAGGCGCGCTACCTCGGGCCCGAGGTGCCCGCTGAGGACCTCATCTGGCAGGACCCGCTGCCCGAGCAGACCGCCGCGACCGACGACGCGTCGATCGCCGAGGCGCGCAAGCTTGTCGCCGAGTCCGGCCTCACGGTGCAGCAGCTCGTGTCGACCGCGTGGAAGGCGGCGGCGACGTTCCGCAGCTCGGACAAGCGCGGCGGCCCGAACGGCGGACGCATCCGCCTCGAGCCGCAGGTCAGCTGGAAGGTCAACCGGCCAGCCGAACTGAAGCCGGTCATCGCGAAGCTCGAAGAGATCGCGGAGGCGTCCGGTCTCTCGTTCGCCGACGTGGTCGTCCTCGCCGGTGGGGTGGGCGTCGAGCAGGCGGCCTCGGCCGCTGGCGTCGAGGTCCAGGTCCCCTTCACACCCGGCCGCGTCGACGCGACGCAGGAACAGACGGATCCCGAGCAGTTCAACTGGCTCGAGCCCGTCTCGGACGGCTTCCGCAACTACGACAGCCGCACGATCGACCTGCCGAGCGAGTACCTGCTCATCGACCGCGCCAACCACCTCGGCGTGAGCGCGCCGCAGATGACGGCGCTCGTCGGCGGCCTGCGCGTGCTCGGCAATAACTGGGACGGCTCCAACACCGGCGTGTTCACCGATACGCCCGGTGTGCTCACGAACGACTTCTTCGTGAAGCTGCTCGTGAACGGCCTGGAATGGACGCCGGCTGCGGACGAGCAGACGTTCACGTCGAGCACGGGCCTGGTCGGCAGCCGCGTGGACCTGCTGTTCGGTTCGAACAGCGAGCTGCGCGCGATCGCCGAGGTCTACGCCTCGGATGACGCGGGGGAGAAGTTCGTGCACGACTTCGTGTCCGCCTGGGCGCAGGTCATGGAGAACGACCGCTTCGACCTGAGCTGAGTCGCCTTGTCACCACAGGGGCCGCTCCGCATCGCGCGGGGCGGCCCCTGTGCTGTCTGGAAGCGCCCCTCATGCCGGATCCGTAAATTTCGATGTTCTTAACCGCATTCTCCCCCTTCAAACCCCTTGTTCGTCGCGCATGATCGAAGCAATAAGGCTTATCTCGTGACGTTCCAATGAAGGAGAGCATCATGGTTGACACCCTCTACGACACCGACGCAGACCTCTTCCTCGGCCGCCCGCTGTGGTTCGAGAAGCACCCCTCGCAGGCCGAGGGCGAAGACAACTGAATCTGGGTTGAGCGCACGAAAGGGCGGTGTGAGATTCGTTTCTCACACCGCCCTTCGCTGTGCCCCGGGCAGCTATTCGCGCTGGCGGCGGGTCACGGCGCGCTGCAGCAGCACGAACAGCAGGAGAATCCCGCCGGTGATGATCGTCGTCGCCTCGGGCGGCACGGATCCGTCGCGCGTGATCAGCACGATCATCAGCCCCAGCACAAGCGCACCGACGACGGATCCGAGCACGTAGCCCGCCCCGCCCGTCAGCAGCGTTCCGCCGATGACGGCGGCGGCGATCGCGTCGAGCTCCCACCCGATGCCCGTGATGTTCTGCGCACTGCCGAGCCGCGCCGTGTAGACGACCGCCGCCAGGCCCGACAGGCCACCGCTGATGACGTACACCCAGACCTTCGTCGCGGCGACGGGCAGACCCATCAGCGCCGCCGACTGCTCGGATCCGCCGATCGCGTAGACCGTGCGGCCCATGCGCGTGCGGTGCAGCACGAAGAACGAGATGATCACGACGAGCGCGGCGATGATCACGCCGGGGGTGATGACGATGTCATTGACCTTCGGTCCGTCGTAGAGCTTGAGCTCCTCGCCGAGGAGCATGAGCGCCGAGTCATCGGGAACGCGCTCGGGCACGGTGCTGAGAATCGACGCGAGCCCACGGCCGAGGAACATCATCGCGAGCGTCGCGATGAACGGTTGCACGTTGAAGTACTGCACAAGGACGCCGGCGATCACCCCCGAGAGCGCGCCGATGAGGATCATCAGCACGACGACGAGCCACGGGTTCCACCCCGCGTGCAGCAGCATGACGCCGGCGACGCTGCTGACGGCGATGACGGATCCGACGGACAGATCGATGCCGCCGGTCACGATCACGAACGTCAGCGCGACGGCCAGGATGATGAGGTGCGCGTTGTTGATCAGCAGGTTCGAGATCGTGTTGAACTGCAGGATCCGACCGTAGGCCAGCTCGCCGAACACGATCATGCCGACGAAGATGAGGATCGAGGCGACCGTCGGGAGCGCGTCGAGGTGCAGCGCGAGGCGCTTACGGAGCGGCAGACGCTCGTCCGTGCCGTGCGGCGCGGGGGGCGCGGTGAGCGAGCTCATGCGGCGACCTCCTCCTTCTTCTCGGCGGCCGGTTTCAGGATCCGTCGCCTCCGGAACGCGCGACGCACTCGCTCGGACTGCAGCAGGACGAGCGCGACGATGATGATGGCCTTGAACGCGGGCGTCGCCGACGACGAGATGCCGAGGAACACGACGGTCTTATCGAGCGTGGCGATGAGGATCGCGCCGATCGTCGCGCCCGTGATGTTGAATTTGCCGCCCGCGAGCGAGGTGCCGCCGATGACGACTGCGAGGATCGCGTCGAGCTCGAGCTGGTAACCCGTGCGCGAGACGTCGACGGTCATCACGCTCGCGGTGGCGAACACGCCCGCGATGCCCGCGAGGATCCCGCCGAGGATGTAGACCGTGAACAGCAGCGCGCGACGGTTGACGCCGGCGAGGCGCGCGGCCTGCGCGTCCATGCCGATCGCCTCGAGCATGAGCCCGAGCGCGCTACGGCGCACGAGCAGACCGACGAGGATCACGAGGGCGAGAGCGATGAGGAAGATGACGGGGAAGCCGAAGACGCGCCCGTTGGCGATCCATGAGAACGCGTCGTTGTTCGCGGACGTGTTCTGCCCCGCCGTGATGACCTTCGCGAGCCCGCGGCCGGCGAGCATGATGATGAGCGTGCTGATGAACGGCTGCAGCCCGACGACCGAGACGAGGATCGCGTTGACGGCGCCGAGCGCGGCGCTCACGAGGATGACGAGGCCGACGGCCACGAGGGCGGCACCGACCGAGTCGGGCGCGGCGGCGGCGAGGTACTCCATGGCGACGGCGCCGGCGACGACCATGACGGAGCCGACCGACAGGTCGATGCCCTTCGTCGCCACGACGAGGCACATGCCGACGGCGATCATCATGATGGGCGCGGCGGCGCGCAGGATGTCGATGATGTTGCCGACGAGGTTGCCGCGCTCGCTGACCGTGATCGCGAGGTAGCTCGGGTCGCCGGCGAGATTGATCGCGAGCAGGACGACGATCGCGGCGATGCCCCACACGTAGTGGTGCTTCAGGATCCCCGTCAGCGCGGCGAGCGGGCCGGTGGGTGTGTCGTTCACGAGGTGACCTCCTCGCGCGAGATCTCGCGCTCTCCCCCGCCGTCGGAAGACTCCTCGGCGATGATGCTGACGATAGCGTCCGCGGAGACGTCGGGCCCGCCGTCGATCTCCGCGATCTTCTGGTGATCCTTCATCACGACGATGCGGTCGCTCAACCGCACGACCTCTTCGATCTCGGACGAGATGAACACGACCGAGACGCCGTCGTCGGCGAGGCGGGCGACGTACTCCTGGATCTCGGCCTTCGCGCCGACGTCGATGCCGCGGGTGGGCTCGTCGAGGATGAGGATGTCCGGTTCAGTCGCGAGCCAGCGCCCGAGGAGGGCCTTCTGCTGGTTGCCACCGGAGAGGTTGCCGATCGGACGCTCGGGGTCGGCCGGGCGCACGCCGAGGGCCGCGATGTAGCGACCGACGATCTCGTCCTGCTCACGCCGCGGCAGGGGCCGGGCCCAGCCGCGCTTCGCCTGGACGGCGAGGATGATGTTCTCGCGCACGCTGAGGTCACGGATGATGCCCTCGTCGCGCCGGTTCTCGCTCGAGAACGCGATGCCCTTCGCCAGCGCGGTGGCAGGCTTGGTGATGTCGGCGGCGCGGCCACGCAGGCGCACCTCGCCGGAGTCGGGCTTGTCGGCGCCGTAGACGAGGCGCGCGAGTTCGGTGCGGCCGGATCCGAGCAGGCCGGCGAAGCCGACGACCTCACCGCGGTGCAGATCGAGGTCGACCTGTTCGAGCATGCCCTTCTTGCCGATGCCGACGGCCGAGTAGACGGGGTCTCCCTCGGCGGCGTCGCGGCGAGCGCCGCGCGCCTCGACCGCGGCGAGCGCCGCGGCGTCCTTGCCGATCATCTTCGAGATGAGGGCGGCTCGAGGGATGTCGGATGTCAGGTATTCGCCGACGAAGCGGCCGTTTCGCAGGACCGTGAGGCGGTCGCTGATGGCGTACACCTGATCGAGGAAGTGCGAGACGAAGAGGATCGCGACGCCCTCATCGCGCAGTCGCCGGATCACGCCGAACAGCTGCTCGACCTCAGCCGCGTCGAGGCTCGAGGTCGGTTCGTCGAGGATCAGCACCTTGCACTCCGCCACGACCGAGCGACTGATCGCGACGAGCTGTTGCAGCGCGAGCGGCAGCGTCGCGAGCGACTGACGCGGATTGAGGTGGCCGAGGCCGAGCTTCGCGAGCGCCTCGCGCGCGGCGCGGTGCGTGGAGTGCCAGTTGATGCCGAGCGGGCCGCGGATCTCCTGCCCGAGCATCACGTTCTCACCGATCGTGAGGTTGGTGCAGAGGTTGACCTCTTGGTAGACGGTCGAGATGCCC
>JAJYSF010000042.1 GCA_021793715.1 Actinomycetes bacterium | reverse complement strand
TGATCTAGAAATAGCCTCTGACCAGGCACGATGCACCTTGACATCCTGCTTTGCAAGCAGGATGTCAGGAGTTCGAATCTCCTAGGCTCCACAGTTGAAGACGTACTCGAACGGCCGATGTCGACGCGATGCCGTCGGTGGAGCGCACACGTCGCAGTTTACCGCGATCGTTCCGGCGGCACGGCCGTTTCCGCCCGGCCCGGCGAGCTCTCACGTGCGACGTCACGCTCGTCCGGGTCAGCCGCCTCGGTATCCGAAACGCTGATGGCGCGTATCGATGACGCTGGATGTGGAGAACGCGGAAACAGCGGGGCGCGGGGACCCGACGGGTGTGGAATACATCTGTCGAAGGAGATTCTCAATGACGAGCACGCCCACCGCGTCCGCTGACCAGCACGCCTCCACCGCGCGTTCGGCCGAGTTCCGATCGGGGCTGCCGGCCCTCATCTTCGCGACGATCGGGGCCGCATTCGGCTACGCGGCGCTGGCGTACTTCGTCGGCGTGCTCGTGGTACCGCTCGGCGAGGAGTTCGGCTGGAATCGCGGCGAGGTCACCATGGTGAACCTGTTCAGCGGTATCGGCCTCGCCGTGCTGCTGCCGTTCGTCGGTGCGCTCGCAGACCGGCGCGGAATCCGCGTCGTGTCGTTCATCGCGATACCCGTGTTCGCGCTGCTGATCGCGGCGCTGGCCTTCTTCGACGGCGAGCTCTGGCTGTTCCTCGGAACCTATGCCGTGCTCGGCGCCGCGGGATCCGGCACGTCCGCCGTGATCTACGCCAAGGTCGTGGCAACCAGCTTCGACAGGCACCGAGGTCTCGCACTCGGGATCCTCGCGGCGGGCCTCGGCTCGGTCGGTCTCATCTTCCCGCCGCTGATGGGTGCCGCGACGGCCGCATACGGCTGGCGATCGACGTTCGCCATCATGGCGGCGCTCGCGATCCTGCCGCTGTTCGTGCTCTTCTTCGTCAAGCTGCCCGTCGCCGCCGAAGGGTCGACCGTGAAGGTCGCGAATTCGCAGTTGCCCGGCATGGCTCCCGCCCAAGCGCTGCGCCGTCGAGAGTTCTGGATGTTGATGGTGATCTTCTTCCTCATCGGCTGGGCCCTCCTCACGCTCGTGCCGCACTTCGTGCCGATGCTGATCGATGCCGATGTCGAACCCGTACTCGCCGCCACCCTGTCGTCGATGGTCGGAGTGGGCACGGTGATCGCCCGCCCGATCCTCGGCTGGTTCTACGATCGCTTCAACGCGATCTACGTCAGCGTGCCGCTGTTCGGGCTCGCGGCGCTCGGGATCCTGCTGCTGCTTGTCACCGGCGCGGGCCTCGCCCCGCTCACGGCGCTGTTCATCGGCATCGCGTTCGGCGCGGAGATCGACCTGATGGCGTATCTCTCGTCGCGATACCTCGGCCTCGCGCTTTCGGACGTCTCTATGGCGTGATCTACTCCAGCTTCACGATCGGCGCCGCGCTCGGGCCCGTCGCGGCTGGCTACCTGTTCGCGGCGCAGGGAACGTATTCGACGGCGCTTGTCATCGCGATCGTCACCCTGGTGCTCGGCACGGCCGTTCTGCTGTTCCTCCCGAAGTACCCGCGCACGGCAGCGGAGGAGTGATCCGGACGGGCGCGCTCGCATACGACAGACGCCGGTGATACCTGACGTGTCACAAATCTGGTATCGTCTCTGACATGTCAGCAACACTGAGCGGCCGTCGACTGCGAACGTGGGAGAAGCTGCAGACTGTGACGGAGCAGCTGCGGCGCGAGACCAGCCGAGTCCTCACCACCGAGTCGGGCCTGTCGGCCACCGAGTTCACGGTCCTCGCCCATCTCGCGACCATGCCCGACGGCGTGCGCTCGGCGTCGTGCGCACGCGCGATGGGATGGGACACGAGTCGTCTCTCGCACCAGCTGCGTCGGCTCGAACAGCGCGGGCTGGTCACGCGCGGCGGCGCTGACGGCGATCGCCGCGCGAGCGTCGTCGCGCTGACCGACGAGGGGCGGCGCGCACATCGGCGCGCGGTCGGACCCCACCTCGAAGCGGCACAGAGCTGGTTCGGTCAGGCCCTGACGGACGCGCAGATGGACGGCCTGCACGACGCGCTCGCCGCGATCGAAGCTCATATCGACACACGGATCACCGCCGCCGAACGGCACGACAGCGAGGAGCAGTGACCATGACAGAACGACCGACACGTCCGCAGTGGGCACAGCCGGCCACGGACCTCGACGGGAAGACGGTGCTCGTCATTGGCGGCGCCGGCGGCGTCGGCGAGGGCGTGGTTCGCAGCCTCCTCGATGTGGGGGCGCGGGTCGTCGCCACGGGTCGCAGCCGCGAACGCCTCGACGACCTCGCGGCGCGCACGGCGGATCCGCGGCTCGCCGTCGCGACGCTCGACGCGCTGGGCTCGGACCTCGACACGCGCGCGGCCGACCTCATCGAACGCCACGGGGCGCTCGACGCCGTCGTGGTGTCAGTTGCCTCGTGGGGAGAGCAGGGGCGCAAGCCCGCGCTGAGTCTCTCGGACCGAGAGTGGGACGATCTCATCGCCGCGAACCTGACCGCCGTGTTCCGCCTGTACCGGGCGTTCCTTCCGCGCCTCGCCGGAGGCGGCGCGCTCGTACAGCTGAACGGCATGAGCGCCGAGATCCCGTTCCCCGGTGCCGCGGGTCGGGCGCTGACCGCGGCGGCGCAGAAGTCGCTCACGCGGACCATCGCGGCCGAGATCGGCGACGACGGTCCGCGCGTGTACGGAGTGATCCTCGGGATGGTGCGCACCCGCGCGCGCCAGCTCGCGGGCGTTGACGACGAACAGTGGATCCTGGCCGCGGACGTCGGTCGGCACGTGGCCGAACTCGTCGCGGGCACCAGCCCTCTGTCCCGAGACGATCTGCACTACTTCGTCGACGCGACGGCCGGCCCGCACCAGAACCCGATGTGATGTCCCCCGCTCGCGACGCTGTCACTTCTTGCGGCGTGCGGCGGCGAGACGATCGTCTCGTAGTCGGAGTTCGAGCACCAGGTCTCGGCGTCGCTCGAGGAGCAGATCGGCCAGGCTCCCGACGATATGACGTGCCCCGACGATCTCCCGGGCGAGGTCGGCGGAGAGATGCGGTGCGAGCTCACTGCGGGCAGTGACACGCTGGGCCTGACGGTCACGGTCACCTCCGTCGAAGACACGACGGTGAACTTCGATATCGAGGTCGACGACATGCCGTCGTAAGCGCGGCGCGGCCGCCGAGAACTACACTCGCCTCGTGCCGGACATCGACCTGATCACCCTCGCGCTGCTGATCGGCGCGGGCCTGATCGCGGGATGGGTCGATGCGGTTGTCGGGGGCGGCGGCCTCATCCAGCTGCCCGCGCTGATGCTCGTGCCAGGGATCGCGCCGCTGCAAGCGCTCGCGACGAACAAGATCGCGAGCATCATGGGCACGTCGGTCGCCGCGGTCACCTACGCGCGGCGGGTGAGACCGGATCCGATGAGCGCCCAGGCCCGCGCGGGCGCGGCGCTCACGGGGGCGATCGCTGGCGCGATCATCGCCGCGGCGATCCCGGAGCAGGCGTTCACGCCGATCATCCTCGTCGTTCTCATCGGCGTGGGAACGTTCACGATCCTCAAGCCGAAGCTCGGCGTGCACGCCCGTCGTCGCTGGCACGGGTGGCGGCACGCGACGGCCGCGGGGGCGATCGGCGCGGTTATCGGCGTCTACGACGGCGCGCTCGGTCCGGGCACCGGATCCTTCTTCGTGATTCTCATCGTGAGCGTGCTCGGGTACGCGTTCATGCCCGCCTCGGCGCTCGGAAAGATCGCGAACTTCTGCACCAATCTCGGGGCGTTGATCTTCTTCATTCCCGCCGGCCACGTGCTCTGGCCGCTCGGCATCGCGGTGGGTCTGGCGAACCTCCTCGGCGCATATATCGGCGCCCGTATGGCGCTTTCGCGCGGGAATCGCTTCGTGCGCGTCGTCTTCATCGCGGTCGTGGCGGCGCTCGCCCTCAAACTCGCCTACGACCTGCTGATCGCCACCTGAAGGCGATGCGGTCGGCAACTACGCTCGGAGGTATGAGCGATCGTCGAGCGTGGGTGAACGATGCGATCGGCCTGATCGAGGCCGACGCGAATCGTAGCGCCGACACCCACCTGCACGTCTTCCCGCTCCCCGCGGAATGGGGCATCGACCTCTACCTCAAAGACGAATCGGTGCATCCGACGGGGTCGCTCAAGCATCGCCTGGCCCGCTCGCTCATGCTGTTCGGGCTCGTGAACGGCCACATCGGGCCCGACACGGTGCTCGTCGAAGCGTCGAGCGGATCCACCGCGGTGAGCGAGGCGTACTTCGCGCGCATGCTGGGATTGGAGTTCGTCACCGTCGTTCCGCGCTCGACGAGCCCCGAGAAGATCGAGCTCATCGAGTTCTGGGGCGGCCGCTGCCATTACGTCGATTCGCCGCCCGAGATGTATTCGGAAGCCGAGCGGCTTGCCGCGGAGTGCGGCGGCCACTACCTCGACCAGTTCACGTTCGCGGAACGCGCGACGGACTGGCGGGGCAACAACAACATCGCCGAGAGCGTGTTCGCGCAGTTGTCTCACGAGCGCTCGCCGCTCCCCTCCTGGATCGTCGTCGGCGCCGGCACCGGGGGCACGTCGGCCACCTTCGGCCGATACGTGCGCTATCGCCGATACCCGACGCGCGTCGCGGTCGTGGACCCGGAGAACTCGGCCTTCTTCGGCGGCTGGGAGACAGGAGCCGCCGACTACGCGACGGGCATGCCGAGCCGCATCGAGGGCATCGGTCGCCCTCGCATGGAGCCGTCGTTCGTGCCGAGCGTGATCGACCACATGATCCGTGTTCCCGACGCCGCATCCATCGCCGCGATCCGACTGCTGCGCGAACGCACGCGGCACTGGGCGGGCGGCTCGACCGGCACGAATCTCTACGGCGCCTTCGGCCTGATCGCCGAGATGCGAGCGCGGGGCGAGCGCGGATCCGTCGTCACACTGATCTGCGACGGCGGCGAGCGGTACGCGAACACGTACTACGACGACGAATGGATCCGGCGACAGGGGTTCGACCTCGCCCCGTACCGCACCCGCATGGAAACGTTCCTCGACACGGGAGAGTGGGGCGATGAGTGATCGGCGTGGCCGGCGCGTCCTCGGCGGCCTGAAGCGCGTTCTCTGGAACGACCCCGCCCGCCGGCGGATGACCGAGCAGATCCCGATCATCGACGACCGCCTGGCGCAGGCCATCATCGACCTCGCGATGCGCGTGGCCGAGGTGATGCTGTCGATCGGCGCGAGCGCGAAAGAGGTCACGCTCGCGGCCCTGCGCATCACGAACGCGTTCGGCCTCAAGAGCGTCCACGTCAACGTCACATTCAACTCCGTGATCCTCTCGGATCATCGTTCCGGGTCCGGCGATCCGATCACTCTCATGCGGGTGGTGCGGTCGGCCGCGCCCGACCATGCGAAGCTGCAGCGCCTCCAGGCTCTCGTGAACGAGATCGAAGCGGGGATGCCGCTGAATGAAGCGATCAACGACTTCCAGCGGATCCGCCGCACGCCGTTCATGTATCGCCCCGTCGTGATGGTCGCGGTGCAGGCGATGCTCGGCATCGCGATCGCGCTGATGTACGGCGCCGGGTGGCTGACGCTCGTGCTCGTCTTCATCGCGTCGCTCCTCGTCGCTCTCACCCAGCTCGGCCTCGCGCGGCTGCGGGTCCCGATCTTCTTCACTCAGGCGGCGGGCGGTCTCGTCCTCGTGGCGTTCGCGGTGCTCGTGCTCGCGCTGGCAACGAACGGCGTCGACGTTCTCGCCACTGTCCGCCCGTCCGTTCTCGTCTCATCGGGAATCGTGATGATGCTCGCGGGTCTCGCCGTCGTCGGCGCCGCGCAGGACGCCATCGACGGCTTCTCGCTCACTGCGGGTGGTCGGATCCTGGACATCGCTGTCATGACGATGGGCCTCGTGGTCGGCATCGTCGTCGGGCTGGAGGCGGCTCGTCAGCTGGGGATCGGCCTCACAATGCCGAGCGAGGTGCTCGCGTTCGGTCCGCCCCTCGGGCACGTCGCGGGCGCGATGCTCATCGCGGCGGCAGTCGCCGTGCTGAACGGATCCGGCATCAGCATCATCCTCGTCAGCACGGCTCTCGGCGCGCTCGCGTGGGCGGGCTGGTACGCGTTGAGCGCGATCTCGGGTGTGCCGTACGCGGGCGCCGTGTTCGGCGGCGCGCTCGTGGCGAGCTTCGTCGGATCCGTCGTCGCCGACCGGCTCTCGGTGCCGTCGATCGCGGTGACCACGGCGGCGATGATCCCGATGGTGCCGGGCACGTCGGTGTTCCTCGGTCTGCTCGGGTTCGTCAGCGCCGATGCGGACCAGACGCAGTTCATCCGCGCGTTCGACTCGCTCTTCACGGCGGGAATGATCGGGATCGCGCTCGCCGCAGGGGCGACGTTCGGCATCATGATCGGAAGTCCGCTGCGCCTGCGCTTTGGCAACCGCACCGTCACGATGCGTTCGAAGGCGCGACCGGTGTCGGCCGCGGGTGGCACGGCGGCGTTCGAGGTCGTCCGCACCGAGCCGGTCGAAGCCCCGGAGTACGACGTCGAGCACGAGGATCCCGTCGCGGAGTCGGACGACCCGCACCCGCTCACGAAGCCGTACGACACGTAGCCCGCCTGGCGCTACGCCTCGGACAGCGCGGCGGCGAGCTCGTCGTCGATGAGCATGACGTCGATCACGCCCGTCGCGGCGGCGGCGCGCACGGCCGGCGCACGCGCTGCGCCGTGCGCGACGCCGACGGTCGTGCCGGCGGCGCGCAGCTGATCCAGCGTGACGGCGATGACGCGGTCGTTGATCGTCTCGACCGGTGACCCGTCGGCGGCGACGAGCCGGCCGGAGATCTCGGCGACCGCGCCGGCGTCGGCGGCCTCGCGTCGCTGCTCGGGCGTGCACTTGAGGCGGACAGACGAGAGCTCGCCCTCCCACGCACCGATCGACACGATGGCGAGGTCGAGGGCGTCGGCCGCGGCGAGGGCCCCGCTGATCTCGGGCAGCGCGCGCAGGTCATCCGCCGTCTCGGACGCGGTGACGAGCAGCGGCGCATGGAGGCGCGTGACATGCACGGCCGGATCCTGCCCCAGCCGAGTGAACGTCTCCTGTC
>JAJYSF010000041.1 GCA_021793715.1 Actinomycetes bacterium | reverse complement strand
CGCGCGGCCTGGCGCTGAAGGCGCTGCGCGATGCCGCGCCGGATCCGCTGCCCGAGGACGCGCTGCTCACCGGCTGGCACGATCCCCGCCAACGCAACCGCGCTCTCGCGTCGCTCTATGAGGACGGCCTCATCGAGCCGGACGGGGACCTCGTCCACCTCCCCCGCCGCTGACCCCACACGAGGAAGCCCGCCGGGCCCCCGCAAGCGAAGCGGAGCGGGCATGCCGCGTGCGCCGCTGGCATCGGGCCTGGCGGGAAGGATCCGCGCATCGCGGATCCGGGGGACTGCGGCGCAGGCGGCATGCCCGCGCAGCGATCCGAACAGCAGCAGTTACGACTCGTGCTTGTACGGATCCTCGTCACCGGCGTACCGCGCACCGGCGGCCAGACCGTGCACCTGCTCGTCGCGCTCGCGCGCCTGACGAAGCAGCTCGGTCATGTGCGACGCCTCCTCGGGGAGCGCGTCGGGGATGAACTCGAGCGTCGGCGTCAGCCGGGTGTTGAGCTTGCGGCCGACTTCACTGCGGAGCAGGCCGGTCGCGGCCTTGAGCGCGATGGCGGAGCCCTCGCGCTCCTCGTCGGTGCCGTACACGGTGTAGAACACGCTGGCGTGCTGCAGGTCCCCCGTCACGCGCACGTCGGTGATCGTGACGAAGCCGAGGCGCGGATCCCGAAGCCCCTTCTGCAGGCGCTCCGAGAGGACCACGCGAATGCGGTCGGCGACGCGTGCCTGCCGTTCTGAACCGGCCATGATCTTCCCCTTTCCGGGACCGCTCTGCCGGGCGGCGCGGATGCCGCCCGGCAGAGCCGAGATGTGCGTTCTACGCTACGCGATCAGTCGCGCGGCTTCTCGACCATCTCGATGGTCTCGATCTCGTCGCCGATCTGGATGTCCTCGTACTTGCCGAGGCCGATACCGGCTTCGAAGTCGGTCCGGACTTCGGTGACATCGTCCTTGAATCGCCGCAGCGAGTCGATGGCGAGACCGTCGGCGAGCACGACGCCATCGCGGATGATGCGCGCCTTGGCGTTGCGCGTGATCGTTCCACTCGTGACGAGCACACCGGCGATGTTGCCGACCTTCGAGGAGCGGAAGATCTCCCGCACCTCGGCCAGACCGGCCTGCTTCTCCTCGAATTCCGGCTTGAGCATGCCCTTGAGCGAGGATTCCACGTCGTCGATCGCGTTGTAGATGACGTTGTAGAACCGCACGTCGACGCCCTCACGCGAGGCGGCCTCGCGGGCCTTCGTGTCGGGACGAACGTTGAAGCCCAGCACGATCGCGTTGTCGATCGTGGCGAGGTCGATGTCGCTCTCCGTGATGGCACCGACTCCGCGGTGAATGATCCGCAGCTGCACGCTGTCATCGACCTCGATCTTCATGAGGGACTCCTCAAGCGCCTCGACGGCACCGGAGACGTCACCCTTGATGATGAGGTTGAGCGACTCGACCTTGCCTTCCTCGAGGGCCTTCGTGAAGTCCTCGAGAGACAGACGCTTGCGGGCCTTCGCGAGGGCCGCGTTGCGCTCAACCGCTTCACGCTTCTCAGCGATCTGGCGGGCCGTACGGTCGTCCTCGGGGACGAGGAACAGGTCACCGGCGCGTGGCACCGAGTTGAGTCCCTGAACCTGGACGGGCCGAGCGGGCGCCGCCTCCTGGACGCGCTCGCCGTGCTCGTCGATCATCGCGCGCACGCGGCCGAAGGCCGTGCCCGCGACGATCGGGTCGCCGACGCGGAGGGTTCCGCCCTGAACGAGGACCGTCGCAACGGATCCGCGTCCCTTGTCGAGCTTCGCCTCGATCGCGATACCGCGTGCTTCCTTGTTGGGGTTCGCACGGAGGTCGAGACCGGCGTCCGCGGTGAGCAGCACGGCGTCCAGGAGTTCCTGGATCCCCTGGTTCTCACGCGCCGAGACGTCGACGAACATGACCTCGCCGCCGTACTCTTCCGCGATGAGGCCGTACTCGGTGAGCTGCGAACGAACCTTCGCGGGGTTCGCCTCGGGCTTGTCGACCTTGTTGACCGCGACGACGATCGGCACGTCCGCGGCCTTGGCGTGGTTCAACGCCTCGACCGTCTGCGGCATGATGCCGTCGTCGGCCGCGACCACGAGGATCGCGATGTCGGTCACGTCGGCACCACGGGCACGCATCGCCGTGAAGGCCTCGTGACCCGGGGTGTCGATGAAGGTGAGCGCGCGGTCGTGACCGTCGTGCTCGGTCCACACCTGGTAGGCACCAATGTGCTGGGTGATGCCCCCGGCCTCGGCCTCGGTGACGGTGGTGTCACGGATCGCATCGAGCAGACGCGTCTTACCGTGGTCGACGTGACCCATGACGGTCACGACGGGCGGACGGATCTCGAGATCCTCGTCATCCTCGTCCAGCTGCTCCTGCTCGAGGTCGAGACCGAAGCTTCCGAGGAGCTCCTTGTCCTCGTCCTCCGGCGAGACGACCTCGACCTTGTAGCCGATCTCGGCGCCGAGCACCTCGAACGTCGACTCGTCGAGCGACTCGGTTGCGGTTGCCATCTCACCGAGGTGGAACAGCACTGTCACGAGGTTCCCGGGAGGAACCGGAACACCGTGCATCTGCTCGATCTTCTCGGCGAAGTCGGCGATCGACGCGCCGCGACGCATGCGGATGACGGTGTCGCCGTCGCCGCGCGGAACCTTGACGCCGCCGACGACGGGCGCCTGGCGCATCTCGAACTCTTGGCGCTTGGCGCGACGCGACTTACGCTGCCGAGACTTGCCGCCCCCCTTTCCGAACGCGCCGGCCGTGCCGCCGCGGCGACCACCGGGTCCGGGGCGACCGGCGAAGCCGCCGCCCGGGCGGAACCCGCCGGGTCCGCCACCGGGAGCGCCCGGACGCTGCTGGAACGGAGCGCCACCGGGACGACCGCCGCCGGCACCGGGACGCCCCCGACCGCCGGGACGACCCGGCTTGGGGGCACCGGGACGCGGAGCCTGGGGCTTGGGAGGGCGCGGGATGTTGCCAGGGCTCGGCCGCTGGCCCATGCCCTGCGCGGAGGAGTATGGGTTGTTGCCGGGGCGGGGCCCGCCCGGGCGCTGACCCATCCCCTGCGATGAGGAGTAGGGATTGTTGCCGGGGCGCGCCTGACCGGGGCGCGGCGGCTGGGACGTGCCCTGCGGCTTCGCCTCGCTCGGGGCGCGCTTCGGCGCCTGCGGCTTCACCGCACCGGGAGACGGTGCAGAGGAGGCCTTCGGCTCGTCCTTCGGGGCGGCCGGCTTCGACGCGGGCGTCGGCTTTGCCGAACCGGGCGTCGCGGGGGTCGCCTTCTGCGGCGCCTTGGGCGCCGGCTTCGCGGCCGGCTTCTTGTCCTCGGCCGGCTTCGCGCCGCCCTCGGCCTCGAACGCGGCGCGCAGCTTGCGCGCGACCGGCGGTTCGATCGTCGACGACGGGCTCTTCACGAACTCGCCGATCTCCTTGAGCTTCGCGAGGGCCGTCTTACTGTCGACGCCGATCTCAGCCGCGATCTCGTGTACGCGTGGTTTAGCCACAATTCTCCTGTCTGGGCGAGTCTGCCCAGGCAGGGCAGACCTCTAAAGGCGGACGGGTCTCATTTCGAGCCGTTCACTTGTCTTCCATAGCTGTTCAGCCGTTCTGTGAGTGTCTGCGTGTCGAGTGGTCCCGGCACACGGAGTGCTCGCACGAAAGCGCGGCGCTGGATGGCCAGCTCCGCGCACCTGTGATCCGGATGCACCCACGCGCCCCTCCCCGACGCCGAACCACGTTCATCGATGACGAGGTGGGATTCGGAGGCGATCACCCGCAGAAGAGCGGATCGGGAGTCGCGCGTGCGGCATCCGACGCACGTTCGTACAGGTTCCATCCTACACCTCTCCAACGTCATGAATCACTGACGCGTCGCAGGCGCACATATCGAAAGGCGGAGGAGGAAGGCGCACCGTGGTGCGGCGACTGACGACAACGCAGCGAGATGTGTGCCTACGGCGCGTCAGTCGAGGATGCTGTCGGGTTGGATGTCGATCTTCGCGCCCGTCAACTTGGCGGCGAGACGGGCATTCTGCCCCTCCTTGCCGATCGCGAGCGACAGCTGGTAGTCGGGCACGAGTGCGCGCACGGCCCTGGTCTTCTCGTCGAGCACGAAGCTCGAGGAGACCTTCGCGGGCGAGAGGGCGTGCGCAACGAACGTCGCGATGTCGGCGTCGTAGTCCACGATGTCGATCTTCTCGCCGCCGAGCTCATCCTGCACCGCGCGAACGCGGCGCCCCAGCTCGCCGATGCACGAACCCTTCGCATTGATCGACGGGTCCTTCGCCGTGACGGCCATCTTCGTGCGGTGGCCGGCTTCGCGCGCGAGCGACGTGATCTCGACGAGCCCCGAGGCGATCTCCGGAACTTCGAGCGCGAACAGCTTGCGGACGAGCCCCGGGTGCGTCCGAGACACGGTGATCGACGGGCCCTTCATTCCGCGCGAGACGCTCGTGACGTAGACCCGGACGCGGGAACCGTGCGAGTACTCCTCGCCGGGGACCTGCTCCTCAGGCGGCAGCATCGCCTCGACGGTGCCGAGGTCGATGTGAATCATGCGCGGGTTCGGGCCCTGCTGCACCACACCGGCGACGATGTCGCCCTCCTTGCCGCGGAACTCACCGAGTACCGCGTCATCGGCGATGTCCCGCAGACGCTGGCTGATGACCTGCTTCGCAGCGTAGGCGGCGATCCGCCCGAACTCCTCAGGGTTCTGCTCTTCTTCGCCGATGACGGCGCCCTCGTCGTCCGTGACGGGCGTCAGGACGGCGACGTGACCCGTCTTGCGGTCGAGCTCGGCGCGCGCACCCGTGGGAAGCTCGCCGGACTGCGTCATGTGCTTTGCGAATGCCGTGAGCACCGCCTGCTCGATGATCGCCGCGAGTTCGTCGAACGGGATCTCCTTCTCACGCTCGATCGAACGCAGAAGTGCAAGATCGATCTCCACAGCAGCCTCCCTATTCAGCTCTCCCACCGGCTCACGTTCATGCCGGTGTCGACATGACGATACCCGATGACATCGGCCGAGTTCCTGGGTACGGACGGCCGCGATCGTCCGGATCAGGCAGTGAGCCGCGCGATGGCCTCCGCGACCGGCACCGTCTCGCGGTCGCCCGTGCGCCGGTCCCACAGCTCGACGTCGCCGTCCTTCGCGCCGCGGCCCGCGACGACGAGCTGCGGCACGCCGAGGATCTCCGCGTCGCCGAACTTCACGCCCGGCGACGTCTTGGGGCGGTCGTCGAACAGCACGTCCTTGCCATCGGCCTCGAGCGCGGCGATGAGCTCATCGGCGAGGTCGTACGCTTCCTGACCCTTGCCGGTCGCGACGACGTGGATGTCGAACGGCGCGATCTGCTCGGGCCAGATGAGGCCCTTGTCGTCACTGAACAGCTCGGCGATGGCCGCGAGGATGCGTGTGACGCCGATCCCGTAGGACCCCATCGTCACCGTGACCTGCTTGCCGTTCTCGTCGAGCACCGTGAGGCCGAGTGCCTCGGCGTACTTGCGCCCCAGCTGGAAGACGTGACCGATCTCCATCCCGCGCTCGAGGGTGACGGGTCCGGATCCGTCCGGCGCCGGATCGCCCTCGCGCACGTTCGCGACCTCGACGGTGCCGTCGCCGGTGAAATCGCGCCCCGCGACGAGGCCGTAGACGTGCTTGTCGACCGCGTTGGCGCCCGTGATCCACGTGGATCCGTCGACGACGCGCGGGTCAAGGAGGTAACGGATCCCCGTGGCCGATTCCTCGCCGAGCACGGCGCCCGACTCATTCCACGGGCCGATGAAGCCGCGCACGAGACCAGGATGCTTCGCGAGGTCCTCCGCGGTCGCCGGCTCGACCTCGGCCGGCGCGAAGGCGACCTCGGCGCGCTTGTCGTCGACGTCGCGATCCCCCGGCAGTCCGACGACGACGATCTCACGGGATCCGTCGAGCTGCGTGACTGCGAGCACGACGTTCTTCAGGGTGTGCGCGGCAGTCCAGCCGCCCTCGGGCGCTCCGGGAACGTGCGCGTTCGCGTGGTCGACGAGCGTCGCGATCGTCGTGGTGCCCGGCGAGTCGTAGACGACGGGAGCGGGGGCGCCCGTGGCGTCGATCGGATCCGGTGCCGTCGCCGTATAGGCCTCGACGTTCGCCGCGTACCCGCCCGCGCTGCGGACGAACGTGTCCTCCCCGACAGACGTGGGGTGGAGGAACTCCTCGCTCCGGGATCCACCCATCGCGCCCGCGTCGGCCTCGACGATGACGTATTCCATTCCGAGGCGGGTGAAGATGCGCTCGTAGGCCGCACGCTGTGCGTCGTAGCTCGCATCGAGGCCCTCGTCGGTGTAGTCGAACGAGTAGGCGTCCTTCATCGTGAACTCACGGCCGCGCAGCAGGCCCGCGCGGGGTCGCGCCTCGTCCCGGTACTTGTCCTGGATCTGATAGATCGTCAGCGGCAGGTCCTTATAAGAGGCGTAGAGATCCTTCACCAGCAGGGTGAAGGCCTCCTCGTGCGTCGGCGCGAGCAGGTAGTCGGCCCCCTTGCGATCCTGGAGCCGGAACAGCGCATCGCCATACTCCTGCCAGCGTCCGGTCCGCTCGTACGGCTCGCGCGGCATGAGTGCCGGGAAGTGCACTTCCTGGGCGTCCGCGCGCTCCATCTCCTCACGGATCACCTGCTCGAGGCGTGCCTTCACGCGCAGTCCGAGCGGCAGCCACGCGAAGATCCCCGGCGCCTGGCGACGGATGTATCCGGCGCGGATGAGCAGCTTATGGCTGCGCACCTCGGCGTCAGCGGGATCCTCGCGGAGGGTACGGACGAAGAGCTTCGAGAGACGTGTGACCACGCATCGAGTCTATTCCGTCGCCGCGGCCGCTTCGTCGCCCTCCCGTTCGTCCGTCGGCAGGAGCTTCAATCCGATGGCCGCGCCGACGATGCCGGCGAGGAAGAGGACGCGCCAGAACGTGATCGGCTCGGCACCCGTCGCCATCGCGTACGCCACGGTGAGTGCTGCGCCGAGTCCCGTCCACAGCGCGTACGCGGTGCCGATTGGAATCTCGCGCATGGCCCAGCCGAGTCCGATCATGCTCGCGACGAGAGCGACGAGGAACACCGCGGTCGGAACGGGCCGCGAAAGGCCATCACTCGCTCCGAGCGCCGTCGCCCAGACGGCCTCGAGCACGGCGCTGACGAAGAGGA
>JAJYSF010000040.1 GCA_021793715.1 Actinomycetes bacterium | reverse complement strand
CGGCGCCGACAAGTCCGAGGCCGTCGCGCTGATCCGCTCCGGCGCCGACCCGGAGACCGCCCCGGCCGCCGCCGCGCGCGGCACAGCCGAGACGATCGTCTTCGCCGACGACGCCGCTGCTGCTGCTGTCAGCACCGACTCCTGACGCACTAAGTCCACAAGTCTCCGACAAGTCCGTTGCGAACAGCTGCGGACTTGTCGGAGACTTGTGGAGATGTGGGGGCTGGTTCGCTCCCGGAGCGACACCGGAGCGCGTGTTACTCGCCGCGCTTCTCTCGCAGCTTGTTCAGCGCGTCTTCGAGGAGTTCGTCGGCTTCCTCGTCGGTGCGACGCTCCTTGACGTACTCGAGGTGCGACTTGTAGGTCTGCAACTTCTCGGGCGCAGGGGGATCGCTCTTGTTGCGCCCCGCCGGCAGACCCGACTTCGGGTGATCGACGATCTCGGGAATCTCTTCCTCCGGGATCTCGGCCGCGTAATACTTGATGACCGAGTTGCCGTGCGCATCCCAGTACTCGACCGCGATTCGCTCGGCCTGATGCCCGTGATCCTGCTCGCCCATCGGGCCGGAGCCCACGCGTGTCCCGCGGATGGCGCTCGAGCTGTGTCCGCCGGCCATCAGATCACCTGGAACTTCGTGATGAGCCCGAGGCCCACGATCGCAAGGAACCAGACGAGCGCGACGACGATCGTCAAGTAGTTGAGCACGCGCTCCGCCGAGCCGGAGGAGCTCACCGCCTGCGTCATGCCGCCGCCGAACATGTCCGACAGTCCGCCGCCGCGTCCCTTGTGCATCAGGATGAACAGAATCAGCAGGAGGCTGGTCAGCCCGAGGAGCACCTGCAGGATGATCTCGAGAATCTGCACGTGATAAGGCCTTTCGTCTGTGCGATCCGGTGAGACCGCACAATCGTCGATTATACCGATCAGCGCCGGATCAGACGCCGACGTGCTTCTGGAAGCGCACGATGGCGCTGAACTCGTCGACCTTGAGGCTGCCGCCGCCGACGAGCGCGCCGTCGATGTCGGGCTCGCGCATGAAGGAGGCGACGTTTCCGGACTTCACCGATCCGCCGTACAGCACGCGCGTGGCGTCCGCCGCTTCATCACCGAGCGACGCGCGGATGACCTCGCGCAGCTTCTGGCAGACCTCCTGGGCCTGTTCCGGGGTCGCGGCCTGGCCGGATCCGATCGCCCAGACGGGCTCGTACGCGACGACGATCTCCGAATCGGACGCGAGGCCATCGAGAATCGTCTCGAGTTGCGCGACCGGCACTGCCGACGCGCCGTGCTTCTCGAGGTCCTCGCTCGTCTCGCCGACGCAGATCACCGGCACGAGTCCGTGCTTGAGCGCAGCGCGCGTCTTCGCCGCAACCACGTCGTCGGTCTCCGCGTGGTATTCGCGACGCTCCGAGTGGCCGACGATGACGGCTCCGCAGCCCAGCTTCGCGAGGAACTCGCCCGAGACCTCGCCCGTGTAGGCACCGGAGTCGTGGATGGAGAGGTCCTGCGCGCCGAGCCCGAACGGGATCTTGTCGGCGTCGACGAGCGTCTGGACGCTGCGGAGGTCGGTGAACGGCGGGAACACCGTGACGTCGACGTCGTCGAAATCGTGCGACGCGTCCTTCAGGCTCCAGTGCAGCTTCTGCACGAGGGCGACCGCCTGCAGGTGGTCGAGGTTCATCTTCCAATTGCCCGCAATCAGCGGTGTACGTGTCATGCCCATCCGAGGACCTCCAGTCCGGGGAGTTTCTTACCCTCGAGGAACTCGAGGCTGGCGCCGCCGCCGGTCGACACGTGGCCGAACTGGTCGTCGGCGAATCCGAGCGTGCGTGCCGCGGCGGCGGAGTCGCCACCGCCGACGACGGTCAAACCGTCGGTCTCGGTGAGGGCCTGCGCGACCGCACGCGTGCCCTCCGCGAAGGCCGGGAACTCGAACACGCCCATGGGGCCGTTCCAGAACACTGTCTTCGAGGTGCAGATGGCCTCTGCGAAGGCCTCGGCGCTCGCGGGGCCGATGTCGAGGCCGAGTGCGTCGGCGCCGAGTGACGTGCCCTCGAGATTTTCGCTCGGCGCATTCTCGCTCGTCGCGTCGGCCGCGAATGCGGACGCCATCAGGCTGTCGACGGGGAGGATCAGCTCCACGCCCTTCTCAGCCGCGTCGGTCATGTACCGCTTCGCCGTGGCGATCTGGTCGGTCTCGACGAGGCTCCCCCCGATCGCGTGGCCCTGTGCCGCCAGGAACGTGTACGCCATTCCACCGCCGATCAGCAGCTTCTCGACGCGCGGCAGCAGGCTGTCGATGACGCCCAGCTTGTCACTGACCTTGGATCCGCCGAGCACGACGGTATACGGACGCTCCGGGGCGGTAAGCAGACGATCGAGCACGCTGACCTCGTGCGCGACGAGGTTGCCCGCGGCGGACGGCAGCAGCTGCGCAAGATCGTAGACGCTCGCCTGCTTGCGGTGCACGACGCCGAACCCGTCGGAGACCATGACGTCGGCCAGCTGCGCGAGCTCCTGTGCGAAGGCGCGGCGCTCGTCATCGTCCTTCGCCGTCTCGCCGGGGTGGAACCGCAGGTTCTCGAGAACCGCGACCTGGCCGTTCTCGAGGCCGGCAACGACCTCGGCTGCCGATGCGCCGACGGTATCGGTCGCGGCGGCGACGGGGGCGCCGAGCAGCTCACCGAGTCGCGCGGCGACGGGGGCGAGAGAGTACTGAGGGTCGGGAGCGCCCTTCGGACGACCGAGGTGTGATGCCGTCACGACGCGGGCGCCGGCATCGACGAGCGCGCGGATCGTCGGGAGCGCCGCGCGAATGCGGCCATCATCGGTGATCGTGCCGTCTGCGAGCGGAACGTTGAAGTCGCAGCGGACGAAAACGCGTGTACCGGCGAGATCGCCGAGAGTGTCAAGAGTGCGAAGAGTCATCGGGCGCCAATCTACATGCGAACGCCCGCCCGCCGACACGTGTGCACGGCGGGCGGGCGTTCGATCATCGTCGGTCGTGGTCGGTCGTCAGAGCTTCGACGCGACGAGCGACGTGAAGTCGACGAGGCGGTTCGAGTAGCCCCACTCGTTGTCGTACCAGGACGAGACCTTCACGAGGTTCCCGCTGACGCTGGTGAGACCCGAGTCGAAGATCGACGAGTGCGGGTTCTGCACGATGTCGCTCGAGACGAGCGGGTCATCCGAGTACTCGAGAACGCCCTTGAGCGGCCCCTCAGCGGCGGCCTTGTAAGCAGCGTTGACCTCGTCGACCGTCAGCCCGTCCTTGGTGATCAGGGTCAGGTCGACGATGGAGCCCGTGGGGATCGGCACGCGGTAGCTGGTGCCGTCGAGCTTGCCGTTCAGCTCCGGCATGACGAGGCCGATGGCCTTCGCAGCGCCGGTGGACGTCGGGACGATGTTGATCGCGGCGGCGCGCGCGCGACGCAGGTCGCCGTGCGGGCCGTCCTGCAGGTTCTGGTCGGCCGTGTAGGCGTGCGCCGTCATCATGAAGCCGCGCTCGATGCCGAAGGCGTCGTTGAAGACCTTGGCCAGCGGAGCGAGCGCGTTCGTGGTGCACGACGCGTTCGAGAGAATGTGCTCGGTCGCCGGGTCGTACTGGTCGGCGTTGATGCCGATCGCGTACGTCGCGACGTCGCCCTTCGCGGGAGCCGAGATGATGACCTTCTTCGCACCGGCCTCGAGGTGGGCCTTCGCCTGATCGGCGTGAGTGAAGCGTCCCGTCGACTCGATCACGATGTCGACGCCCAGCTCGCCCCAGGGGAGCTTCGCAGGGTCGCGCTCGGCGAACGCCTTGATCGTCTTGCCGTCGACCGTGATCGACTCGTCGTCGTACGACACGTCGCGGCCGAGAGGGCCACCGACCGAGTCGTACTTCAGCAGGTGCGCAAGCGCCTTGTTGTCGGTGAGGTCATTGACTGCGACGACCTCGAAATCCGCGTTCTGCGCGAGGGCAGCCCGAATGAAGTTGCGTCCGATGCGGCCGAAGCCGTTGATACCGATCCGTGCGGACACTCTGTGTCTCCTAGGGTATGGCCCCGAAGGGCGTTTCATGGGTCTTCGTCAAGGGAGGGCGTTCGGCCGGCGGATCCGCACTCCGCCGGCCGAACGACGGTTCAATTCGCGATCAGCAGGCCCGCGGTCTTCTCGCGAGCCGTGCGGAAGCGATCCGCCACATTGTCCCAGTTGACGATGTTCCAGAACGCCTTGACGTAGTCGCCCTTGACGTTCTGGTAGTCGAGGTAGAAGGCGTGCTCCCACATGTCGAGCAGCAGCACCGGGACCGTTCCGGCCGCGAACTGCGACTGCTGGTCGAAGAACTGCTGGATGATCAGCCGCTGGCCGATCGAGTCCCAGAACATGCCGGCCCACCCCGAGCCCTGGATGCCAAGCGCGGCAGCGTTGAACTGGCCCTGGAAGCCGTCGAAGGAGCCGAAGTACTCGTCGATCGCCGCGGCGATCTCGCCCTCGGGACGCTCCTGACCCTCGGGCGACAGGTTCGTCCAGAAGATCGAGTGGTTCGTGTGGCCGCCGAGGTTGAACGCGAGGTCCTTCTCGAGCTTGTTGACCGCGCCGAATTCGCCCGTCGCCCGCGCCTCGGCGAGCTGGTCGAGCGCGGTGTTGGCACCGGTGACATAGGTGTTGTGGTGCTTGGAGTGGTGGAGCTCCATGATGCGACCGCTGATGTGCGGCTCAAGCGCACCGTAGTCGTAGCTGAGTTCGGGAAGAGTGTACGTGGCCATCAGTCGCCTTCTCTTTCTTTCCGGCTTCTCGTGCATCGTCTGATGCGTAACCGAGCGGACCCTCTCATCCTAGTGACGGTGAGTGGATCCGGCACGCGGACGTGACATCGCGTGACCCGGAGTGCAACGCACCCTAGGCCGATTCGACGCTCGGCGGCACCGCAGACTCGGTGCCCGGGATCCCGTCCGCGCTCGCGCGCTTGTCCGCCATCGCCAGGAGGCGGCGGATCCGGCCGGCGACCGCGTCCTTCGTCAGCGGCGGATCCGCGTGGTGGCCGAGCTCGTCGAGACTCGCGTCACGGTGCGCGAGCCGCAGCTCGCCCGCCTGCCGCAGGTGGCCCGGGACGTCCTCGCCGAGGATCTCGAGCGCGCGCTCGACGCGTGCGCACGCGGCGACCGCGGCCTGCGCGGAACGGCGGAGGTTCGCGTCGTCGAAGTTCACGAGACGGTTCACGCCGGCGCGCACCTCACGGCGTTGACGCAGCTCGTCCCAGTTCGCGGCCGCGCGCGTCGCTCCCATCAGCTGCAGCATCTGACGGATGGCCTCCGCATCGCGGATCACCACGCGCGGGACACCGCGCACCTCACGCTGCTTGGCCGCGACGCCGATGCGGTGGGCGGCACCGACGAGCGCCATGCCGGCCTCTCCCGAGGGGCAGGCGACGTCGAGCGCAGCGGACCGGCCGGGCTCGGAGACGGTGCCGGCCGCAAGGAACGCGCCACGCCAGATCGCCTGCAGCTCGACCGTGTTGCCCGTCGTCAACCGGTTCGGCAGGCCCCGCACCGGGCGGCGACGCATGTCAAGGAGACCGGTCTGCCGGGCGAGCGTCTCGCCGCCCTGAACGATCCGCACGGCGAACCGCTCGCCATCGCGGGCGCCGGACGACTGAATGCGGGCCAGCTCGGGACGCACGCCGTAGATTTCGGCGATGTCGCGCGCGGTGCGGATCGCGAGCCGCCGGTCGTCGACCTCGGCCTCGACCGCGACACGGCCGGCAATGGAGTGCAGGCCTCCCGCGAATCGCAACAGGGCGGTCGTCTCGGCGACGCGGACCGACGCGCGGGGATCGCGCACCTCGATCAGCTCGGCCTTCACATCCTTGGTCAGTGCCACGGATCTCCTCAGCTTCGGCAGCGGCATGGGTCCCCCGATCGGGGGTTACCAGCGTACCGGGAGGACTGCGCCCGCGCCGTGCTGGAACTCTCAGCCCGGCGGACTATAACTATGGCATCACTCGCGGCCGAGATCGCGGTGCCGCACCCTCACCTGCAGGTCCGGGTCCGCCGCCAGCCGCTCTCTGAGGGCACGCGCCATCGCGACAGAGCGATGTTTTCCGCCGGTGCAGCCCACGGCGATCGTGGAGTGCGTCTTATTCTCGCGCTGATACCCGGCGAGGACCGGCCGCACCGCCGCGATGTATGCGTCGAGGAACTCCTCCGCACCCTCTTGGGCCAGGACGAACGCACTCACCGCGTCGTCTTCGCCCGTGAGTCCGCGCAGCTGCTCGTCCCAGAACGGATTCGGCAGGAAGCGCATGTCCGCGACGAGATCGGCGTCGACCGGCAGTCCGTACTTGAAGCCGAAACTGAGGATCGTCGTGCGGTGCCGGGGTGCCCCGTCTACGTCGAAGAGATCCGAGACGCGCGACGCGAGCTGGTGCACGTTGAGCGTCGACGTGTCGATGGTGACGTCGCTGCGCTCGCGGATCGGCTGCACGAGACGCCGCTCCTCGCGGATCCCGTCGAGGATCGTGCCGTCGCCCTGGAGCGGGTGCGGCCGGCGCACCTGTTCGAAACGCCGCACGAGCACATCGTCGGAGGCGTCGAGGAAGATGATCCGGAGGTTCCCCAGCTCGCGCAGCTGGTGGACGATCGACTGCAGCTCGGCGAACATCTCCCCGCCGCGGACGTCGACGACCGCGGCGACTCGCGGAAGCTGCCCGTCGACGCGACCGGCCAGCTCGAGAAGCGGCCGCAGCATCTGCGGCGGCAGATTGTCGACCACGTACCAGCCGCGGTCTTCGAGCGCATTCGCGGCGGTGGTGCGCCCCGCCCCCGACATGCCGGTGACGATCAGCAGCTCACCCTGTTTCTCCGTCGCACCGTTCACACTCGCCACCATATCGGCCCGGGTCAGTCCCGCGCGAGGCGTGTCCGAATCGTCTCCGCCAGCCCCGGTCCAATCCGCGGCACCTCGGCGATCTGCTCCGCGTTCGCCTGTCGCAGCGCCGCTACGGATCCGAAGTGCCTGAGCAGCGCACGGATACGCGCATCGCCGAGCCCCGGGATCTCGCTCAGCACCGAGCGGATGTCGCGTCGGCGACGTCCGCGCTGATGCCGGATCGCGAATCGGTGCGCCTCATCGCGCAGTCGTTGCACGAGATAGAGCGCTTCCGAGGTCCGCGGCAGGATCACGGGGTAGGCGTCGCCGGGAAGCCACAGCTCCTCGAGACGTTTCGCGATAGA
>JAJYSF010000039.1 GCA_021793715.1 Actinomycetes bacterium | reverse complement strand
CGGACACGGTTGACGGACGCGCCGAGGACGGCGCGCGCGAGACCTCGGATCGCGATGCGCGACGCGTTCCTCGCATTCTGCACTCCTGGTTCGCCCTGCGGGGTATCACCGCGGAATCTCCAGAGACCCGTCCGCCGTGTTATGGGGTTCGCCCCCATCGACGACGACTGTGAACTCGGGGATGTCGTCCGAGGTGACGCGCACCTTCCGTGACGATTGCTCGACGTGGAACGTCGCTTCCCTGTCGCCGGAGACCACGCTCACGGCTCGCGCGCCCTCCGCGCTGCCGAAGATCCGCAGCACGGGCGCGTCCAGATAGTCGTAGTCGGCTCCGCGCGATCCATCACCGGTCACGAGTACGGTCCCGGCTCGCGCGTACAGCGGCAGGCTGTCGAACGCGTGCCGTTCCGTGCGCCAACCGCCCCCCGAGACGACCTCGCCGGTGAGGACGCTGGTCCACTCCCCCTCCGGCAGATAGACGTCCACGTCACCCTCGGCCGAGAAGACAGGCGCGACGAGCAGGTCCGACCCGAGCATGTACTGCCTGTCGAGATACAGCGTGGTGGGGTCGTCCGGGAACGCCAGGTACATCGGTCGCATAACCGGCAGACCCGTCCTGTGCGCTTCGATGCCCGCCGCGGCGATGTAGGGCATCAGCGACGACTTCAATCGCGTGAAGCGACGCATCACGGCCACCGCACTCTGCGGATCCGACTCGTCGACGCCGTCGAGCTCGTCGAAGAGCCACGGGACGCGGTAGTTGCGCGAACCGTGGAGCCTGCTGTGGCTCGACATCAGACCGAATGCGACCCAGCGTTTGAACACCGATGAATCGGGCATCCCCTCGAACCCGCCGATGTCGTGACTCCAATATCCGAAACCGCTCATCGCGAGGGAGAGACCGCCCCGGAGCGTCTCGGCCATGGACTCGAACGACGACGAGTTGTCGCCGCCCCAGTGCACCGGCAGGCGTTGTCCGCCGGCGGTCGCCGAGCGCGCGAAGAGGACGGCTTCCCCTGCGCCGCGTTCCTCCTCCAGCACGTCGAAGACGGCCTCGTTGTACAGCTGCGCATAGAGGTTGTGCATGCGCTCCGGGCTGGACCCGTCGAAGAACACGACGTCGGTGGGGATCCGCTCTCCGAAGTCAGTCTTGAAGGTGTCGACGCCCTGCGCGACGAGCCGGCGAAGGTGGCCCTGATACCATGCGGTCGCCTCGGGATTCGTGAAGTCGACGAGTGCCATCCCCGCCTGCCACATATCCCACTGCCAGACGGCACCGTCCGGACGCCGCACGAAGTACCCGCGCTCCTTGCCCTCCGCGAACAGTGGGGAACGCTGCCCGATGTACGGATTCAGCCACACGCATACGCGCAGCCCCCGTTCGTGCAGCCGCGCGAGCATGCCTTCCGGATCCGGGAAAACCCGGGGATCCCACTCGAAGTCGCACCAGTTGAACTCGCGCATCCAGAAGCAGTCGAAGTGGAACACGTCGAGCGGAATGTCGCGGTCCGCCATCCCCTCGATGAAGCGCGTGACGGTCGCTTCGTCGTAATCCGTCGTAAAGCTCGTCGACAGCCACAGGCCGTACGACCACGCGGGAAGCGCGGCGGGGCGCCCGGTGAGCGCGGTGTACCGTTCGAGGACGCCGGCCGGGGTGCCTCCCGCGACGACGAAGTACTCCAGGGACTCGCCGGCGACGGAGAACTGCACACGCTCGACGACCTCGGATCCGACCTCATATGAGACATGACCGGGGTGGTTGACGAGCACGCCGTACCCGCGGTTCGTCAGGTAGAAGGGCACGTTCTTGTACGCCTGTTCGCTGGACGTTCCGCCGTCGGCGTTCCAGATGTCGACCGTCTGGCCGTTCTTCACCAACGGCCCGAACCGCTCGCCGAGCCCGTAGACGACCTCGCCCACGCCGAGGGCGAGCTGCTCGTGGAGGTACGCCCCGCGACCCGCGCGCTCGATGTCCTCGCGTACGGCGCGGAGAGGCCCGCCGTCCACCTGAGCGTCGGCGGCGAGCTCGATGTAGCCGAGCGACTTCTCCCCGCTCGATGTCAGGACGCGACCCGAATCCGTCTCCGAGAAGGTCAGGCTCCACGGCGCACCGCGAGTGATCGTGGCGGTGATCGCGCCGGAGACGAGCCGCCCCTTCTCGTCATCGACGTGAACCTCCCCGTGTCCGGGCTCGGCGCCGACCAGGTCGAAGGAGACCTCGTCTCGCCCTCCCTCGTGGTGGTCGATGCGCACGCCGATGATTCCGGGCAGCGGCGAGTAGAGCGTCACCGTCAGCGTCGTGCGATTGAGCGTGTCTCCGCGACGCTCGATGACCTTCGTCGGAACCGTTGCGCGGAGGGTGCCTTCCTCCGCCCAGACGTCGTACGCCTCGCGGCCGTAAAGCGCGTGGACTCCGGGTCGAACCATCCAGAACCCGTCGGTGAATTTCATCTCTCTCCTGCTGCGATAGATGGATCGCCGGACAAGGACACCGGCGTGAGCGTGATCGGTTTCGCGGACGACACCTCGATGTCGATCGTCCGCTCGCGCCACCGCACCGTGACGGATCCATCACGGCCGGGACGCGCTGTGAAGGTCGCCGAGATCAGTTCGCGATCAGCCCACGTCATGTCGACCACGACTCCCGGGCGCGCGACGAGACCGCGGACGATGCCACTCTTCAACGCGGACGGAAGCGCGGGGAGCAGTTCGATCTCGCCGCGGTGGCTTTGCAGCAGTGCCTCCGCGATCCCCGCCGTGAACCCGAGGTTGCCGTCGACCTGGAACGGCGGGTGGGCGGCAAAGAGGTTCGGGTAGAGGCCACCGGCCCACTGGCCGTGCTGCGCGCCCGCATCGCGGAGGAAGAGCTCGATCAGCTCGTCGATGCGCTCGGCGCGTCGCAGCCGGGCCCACAGCGCGATCTTCCACGCGAGCGACCATCCGGTCGAGTCGGCGCCACGCCTGTCGAGCGTGACCGCGGCGGCGCGTTCGAACGCCGTATCCGCGCCGTCTCCCGGAAACAGTGGATACAGGTGGCTGAGGTGGCGGTGGTGCGGATCCACGTCCGTCACCGCGCGATCCCATTCCCAGACGCCGTCCGGTGTCGCGCGGTCCGCGAGATCCGGCAGGCAGTTGAGCGCCGCGCGTGCGCGACGGCCGAGGTCGTCAGGCGCGAGCGCGGCCCGTTCGAGCACCTCGCGCGCGAGGGCCAGATCCATCGTGCTCGTGCACCCGACCGAGGCCGCTTCGCCCGACGGACCGGCGTAGGTGTTCTCGGGCGACGTCGACGGCGCGGTGCCGAGCCGGCCGTCCGGCATCTCGACGACCCAGCTCAGGATGAACTCCGTCGCGCCTCGCAGCAGCTGCGCGACGTCGTCGTTGGAATCGTCAGTGCCGAAGGCGGATCGCTCGGCGAGGTGACGCACGAACCAGGCGCCGGCCATCGGCCAGAACGCCCAGCTGGCATCGCCTCGGCCTTCACCGACGGCGGCGCTATGCCCCCACGCGTCGCTGTTGTGATGAGCCGTCCATCCCGCGGCACCGAGCTCACGCGCCGTGGTCTCGCCGGTTCTCGCGAGCGCGCCGATGAAGCCGACGAGCGGATCCGCCACCTCCGAGAGATTCGTCGGCTCGGCGGCCCAGTAGTTCATCTCGGTGTTGATGTTGAGCGTATACGCCGAGCTCCACGGCGGCCGCATGTCCGCGTTCCAGATCCCCTGGAGGGTCGCAGGCAGCTGGCCGGGCTCGCGCGACGCGGCGATCAGCAGGTACCGGCCGTAAGCGAACAGCAGCGGCACGAGGTCAGGGTCGGCCACCGCGACGTCCTGCACGGCGGCCCGGGCGCGATCGAGGCGCTCTGCCGTCGTCTCGGCAGGGGGCGCCACCGTCGTGAGATCGACGCGGTCGAAGAGGTCCGCGTGCGCGGCCACGTGCGCGGCCCGAACGCGGGCGTACGGTTCGGCGAGCGCGGCTCTCGCCTTCTCTCGCGCACGGTCGATCGCGGCCGGCACCGGTGTGAACAGGGCCTCGCCGATACCCGGATAGGTCGTTTCGATCGCCACGACGACGATCAGCTCGTCGGCTTCGCGGTGCGAGACGACGCAGACAGCCGTCGTCACGGATTCATCGCCCTCGTCCGGCCACACGGCTGCCGGGAGCCGCGGCTCGTGCCCCGGCGCGACGTCGACGGGCGCCTGCAGCACGCTGAGGAGTTCGTCGTCCGCGTCGCGGCGAGACACCTCGCGGAGGGGCGAATCGAACGAGATGCGCTCCTCGATCCGCGGGTCGAGGCCGACGATGCGATGCACGAGGACGTCGTGGGGTGCGGAGACGAATGTCTCTGAGCTGATCGAACCCGATTCGCTCGTGTGAACCGCGTCGGCCAGCGACAGGCCGCGGCGGACGTCGCCGTCGACGATCTCCCCCGCGTCGATCGTGAGGCTCCCGACCGGGAGGAAAGCCTGCACGTGCCCGGCCTGCGCGCCCCGCAGAGCTTCCGCTGCCTCGTGCGGGCGCCCCTCGAGCGCGGCGGTTCGCGCGGCCGCGACCTGCCGGGCGACGTCGCTCTCGTCACCGCGTCGCTGCGCCGCTTCGCGTCCGGGGTGACCGGACCAGACGGTTTCCTCGTTGAGGTCGATCCGTGCGGGCAGCCCTCCCCAGCACATCGCGCCCAGGCGCCCGTTGCCCAGCGGAAGCGCCTCCAACCATTCGCGCGCGGCGCCCCGGAACTCGATGACCCGCTGCGTCATCCGCGCAGCCCTCCCGCCGTCAAGCCCGACTTCCAGAACCGCTGCAGCGAGACGAAGGCGACCGCGATCGGCACGACCGACACGAGCGATCCGACGATCGTGAGCGTCTGCAGGCTCGGGATCGTGATCGACGCCTGACTCCAGCCGGTGAGCCCGACGGTCAACGGCATCAGCTCCTGGTCGGTGAGGACGAGGAGCGGCAGCAGGTAGCTGTTCCAGCTTCCGAGGAAGGCGAAGAGCATGACCGTCACCAGTCCGTTGCTCATCAGCCGCAGCCCCATGGCAAAGAAGATGCGGAACTCTCCGGCGCCGTCGAGGCGCGCCGCCTCGACGAGCTCGATCGGAACCGACCCCTGGGCGTAGATCCAGCACAGCAGGACGCCGAACGGATACGCGAGCGCCGGCAGGAGGATGCCCCAGTACGTGTTGTCGAGCCCCAGCCGCACGAGGAGCACATAGGTCGGCTGCGCGATCACCGTTCCGGGAATCAGCATGCTGCCGAGGACGATCGCGATGACCGTCGCACGCCCTCGGAACCGATAGACGGCCAGCGCGTAACCGGTCGCCGCGCACACGAACGTCGTCATCGCGGCCCCGATGACCGAGTAGATGACGGAGTTCAGGCCCCAGCGCCAGAAGATGCCGCCGTCGTAGGTCGACAGGTCGCGGAGGTTCGCGAACAGCTCAAAGTCGGCCAGCGCGAACCCTGCCGTCGAGAAGAGGGCGCCAGCGGACTTTGTGGAGGCGATGATGAGCCAGACCACCGGTGCGAGGAAGTAGATCGAGGCGACCGCCATCGCCACGGTGATGGCAACGGCCCAGCCCCGGCGCGGCCGTTCCCCGGCCGGGATGCTCCCGGCCCGTCGCGTCCGGCGGCCCGCCGCGGTTCGCGGGGTCGTCATGAGCGCCGTTGTATTCGTCATGATGCGCCGCTCTCCTTCGGTGCGCGATTGGTGAACTTCACGAGCAGGAGCGAGACGATGAGCGTCGCGATCCCGAGGATCACGGCCATCGCGGATCCGAGGTTCGTGTCGCCGCCGAGCGTCGATGCCGCGTAGACCGCCATGTTCGGTGTGTAGTCGCTCGACACGTTCGCCGTGATCGTCTGCAGCACCTGCGGCTCGTTGAACAGCTGCAGCGTGCCGATGATCGTCGACAGCGTCGTCAGGAGCACCGCCGGCGCGATCATCGGAAGCTTGATGCCGGTCGCGATGCGGATCTCTCCCGCGCCGTCGATGCGCGCGGCCTCATAAGCCTCGCGCGGCAGCGCCTGCAGCGCGGCGAAGAGGATGATCATGTTGATGCCGACGTTCGACCAGATACTGATGTTCGCGATCGACCACAGCACCGTTCCCGGGGCGAGCATGTCGGCGTCGATCCCCATCGAGTTGAACAGCTGCAGGAACGGGCTCACGGACGGCTGATAGAGGAAGCCCCAGAGAAGCGCGGCGATCACGCCGGGGATCGCGTAGGGCAGGAAGACGGCGAACTGGAACAGCCGCTTGAGCTTCAGCACCGCCGAGTCGAAGAGCAGCGCCAGTGTGGCCGCGATGATCATCATCACCGGCACCTGCACGATGCCGTACAGCGCGACGCGGCCGAAGCTCACGACGAAGTCCCGATCCGCGAAAGCACGCACGTAGTTGTTGAACCCAACGAACGATGTTTCGGATCCGCCGAACCCGAGCCCCGAGGTCTGCGTGGCGAACAGGCTGTTCACGATCGCGATGATGATCGGCGCGACCATGAACGCCAGGAACACGATCAGGAACGGCGCAATGAACACGTAGGGCACCCACCACCGCCCGGCGCCACGGAACTGGCGCCTGGCGGTGGTGGCGACGCTGCTCGTCGACACGGACTACTCGCTGACGTCGAGGCCGCGCGACTCGAGGTCGGCGACCGTTGCCGCCTGCGCGTTGTCCAGCGCCTCGGCGAACGTCTGGTTGCCGGTCACGACCTTGGCGAACTCGTCGGTGATCGCCGTCGAGGCCGTGCTGTAGTTCGGTCCCTCGACCCAGGTGTCCGGGGTGTTCTCAGCCGGCTCCGCGAACACCTCATTGATCACCTGGCCGCCGAAAAACTCGCGCTCCTGCATGAGGGCGTCGGAGGCGAGGCCGGTGTGGGTCGAGACGAACAGGCCGCCTTCGGTGATCAGCGCATCCTGCGTCTCGTCGGATCCGTTGAGCCAGCTGATGAACTCGGCCGCTGCGGACGGATATTCGGCGCCCGTGAGCACGACGTTCGCCGCGCCGCCGGAGTCGCCCTGCGCGTTCGAGCCTGCCGGCGTCGGCATGGGCGCCACGCGCCACGAACCGGCCGTGTCGGCGACGTTCTCCTCGAGCGACAGTGGGAACCAGGCGGCATAGCTGACGGTGGCGATCCTGCCCTGGTTGATGAGCGACCAGTACTCCGGCGTCCACATCTGCTCGGTCGTCACGAGGTCCTCGTCCAGCAGCGTCTGCCACCGCTCGGCGATCTCCACGCTCTCCGGCCCGTTCACCGAAACCTTCCACGTCTCGTT
>JAJYSF010000038.1 GCA_021793715.1 Actinomycetes bacterium | reverse complement strand
GGGTACGCCCGTACAAAGGACCGGCGCGACTCCGTCCTGTGGCGCATGCTGAAAGAGGGAACGATCACGCAGGAGCAGTACGACTCCACCGTCGAGCAGCCGGTCGAGCCGAACCTGTCGAACCGCCAGCGTGGGTGTGCGGCGGCACAGGGCACCGCGTACTTCTGCCAGTACGTGAAGAACACGATCCTCAACGATTCGCGCTACGACGAGGCGTTCGGCAGCGAAGCCGGATCCCCGGAACGTGCCGACATGCTGACCCGCGGCGGGCTCGAGGTCTACACGACGCTCGACAACAACCTCCAGTACACGGCCCAGGAGACGATGGCCGCGAGTACCCCCGCGAGCGTGGACTACATGAAGTTCGGTGCCACGAGTGTGCAGATCGAACCGAAGTCCGGCAACGTGCTGTCGATGGCGCAGAACACGCGCTTCGACGAGAGCCGCGACACGGACCCCGGGGACTCGGCCCAGATCTATGCGGTCGACGAGAAGTACGGCGCTGCGCCCGGCTTCTCGGTCGGATCGACGTACAAGTTGTTCACGCTGGTCGCATGGCTCGAGCAGGGCCGCAGCGTCAACGAACACGTCGATGGCAACGTGCGTCCGTATTCGGGCACGTGCGAAGGCCGGACGTTGAACGCCGAAGGCAGCGTCATCAACAACTTCCGGAATCAGGGGGGCAAGATCGGTACGCCTCGCGATTTCACGGCTCAGTCGCTGAACACCGGATTCCTTGCGATGGCGGCGCAGCTCGACGATGTGTGCAGCATCCACGAGGTCGCCGGACGGATGGGCGTCCACCTCGGAACGGGCGAGGAGATCGTTCCGTTCGAGACGTGGGATCCCGGCATGTTCGACGTGCTCGGTTCCATGAATATCTCCCCCCTCACGCTCGCCTCGGCGTACGCGACTGTCGCCAACAAGGGCGTCCACTGCGAACCCACCGTGCTCACGCGCGTCGTCGACGCGAACGGTCAGGAGCTGGAGCTTCCCGAGACGGAATGCGAGCAGGCGATCGACGAAGGTGTCGCTGCCACCGCGGCACACGCCCTCGCCGGAGTGATGAGCGCCACCGGCTCGAGCGCGAACCCGAACGATGGTGTGCCCGTGGTCGGCAAGACCGGAACGCATGAGAATTACCAGACGTGGATGGTCGAGACGTCGACGAACGTGACGACCGCGGCCTGGGTCGGGAACTACGACTCGATGAGAGACGAGCGCGACCCGGACAACCCCGATGACGACACGTTCTACGAGGTGGATCTCTACAGCAGCTTCACGCCAAACGGACGACAGATGTCCGAGCTCCGGTACGACATCGCGAGAGCGAATCAAGCGGCCGCGAACGCCAGATACGGCGGCGACGAGTTCCCAACGCCCGACCCCAACCTGACGAAGGTGGTCAAGGTCGATGTACCGAACGTGGCCGGAATGTCGGTCGACGAGGCGACGGACGTCCTCGAGGGTGAAGGATTCTCCGTGACGGTGGGTGACACCGTCTCGGGAGATCAGAAGGAAGGACGCGTCGAGAAGACGAATCCGGAGGGCAGTGCACCCCGAGGCAGCATCATCACCCTGCTGATCTCGGACGGAGAGGGCGGCACGAAGGTACCGGATGTCACCGGCCTCAGCACGACGCAGGCCTACAAACGACTCTTCGACGAGGGGCTCCGCGCAAGTATCGGCGACTGCACCGTCAGCGCCTCGGCTCCTGCCAACGGGCGCGTCGTCCGCACGGATCCGTCAGCCGGCACGCAGGTGAAGGACCGCACCGAGGTGACGATCTACTCCGAGGCTCGCGTCTGCCGAGGGAACAACAACTGATGGTCGACCCGTCCGGCGGCCGCCGCGCGCTGGCGGCCGCCGCCGGCGTCGCCGCAGCGGCCGCCGTGTGGGGCGTCGGCATCGAGCGCCACTGGTTCGCCGTGCGCCACCGGACGGTGCGTGTGCTGCCCGCCGGCTCGACGCCGATCCGTGTCCTGCACCTCAGCGACATGCACCTCGCCCCGTGGCAGCGGCGCAAGCGCGACTGGGTCGCGCGCCTCGCGGCACTGCGACCCGACCTTGTCGTCGACACGGGCGACAACCTCGGCCATCCGCTCGCGCTGCCGGCCGTGCGTCGCGCGCTGTCTCCGTTCGCGGGTACACCCGGCGTGCACGTGCACGGATCCAACGACGTCTGGGCGCCGAAGCCGCGCAACCCCTTCCGATACTTCACGGGCCCGTCGCTGATCGCGCCCGACGTGTCGCGTCTCGACACCGACCGGCTCGATGCGCTGCTCGAGGGAGACCTCGGCTGGTTCGGGCTCAACAACGACTCGGTCGCCTTCGACGTCCGCGGGCACCGGATCCGGTTCATCGGCACGAACGACCCGCATCTCGAGTACGACGACTTCGACGAGCTCGACACGACGATGAGCGACCTGCCGGAACCCGACATCACGATCGGCGTGACGCACGCGCCGTATCGGCGGGTGCTCGACGGCTTCATGCAGCGCGGCGCCGACGTCATCTTCGCGGGTCACACGCACGGCGGTCAGGTGCGGGTCCCCGGCATCGGCGCGCTCGTGGCGAACTGCGACCTGCCGCTGCGGCAGACGCGCGGCCTCTCGACGTGGACGCACCGTGGGCGGCAGGCTGCGCTCAATGTGAGCGCCGGCCTCGGCCATTCGATCTACGCTCCGGTGCGCTTCGCGTGCCGCCCGGAGGTCTCGCTCATCACGCTCGCCCCGCGCCTGACCTCGCCGCTTTCCTGACGCCGCTTACGCGTCGCAGGTACCTCAGCGGTCGCGCAGTTCTCGCCGGATGTCGTCCAGGTTCCGGTCGGCTTGTTCAAGCAGCGCCGCCGTCAGCGCGAAGCGGCGGTTGATCTCGGCGCTCGGCGGCTCAGTCTGCGGCTTGTAGCGGAAATCGTGCTCGACCTCGGCCCAGACGTGTTCGAGCATCGTGCGGATCTGCACCTCGATGGGTAGCCCGGCTTCGAACTGCTCGAACATGTCGTTTCCGCGGGTTCGGCCGACGAACTGCACGCTGCGGTACCCGAAGCTCTGGTCGCCGAGCAGCCCGCCCTTGTCGATGTAGGAGTCCTCGGCGACGTCGAACATTCGCCTCATCATCCTCTCGATCTGGACGAGGTCGCCGCGGAAGAACGCCATGATGCGCACGCCGACCATGTCGAGCACGGGCCGGTCCGGATCCCTCCGCACCTTCGCTTCAAAGGAGCCGCGCTTCTTCACGCGAGCCTCCACACGGAAGTAGGGCACGCCCCACTGCCGCAAGTGCAGGGGGATCTCCTGTTCGAGCGACTCCTTCAATGCGCGGTACTCGACCAGCGAGCGGTCGTAGGCACGCAGCGCGTCCTTGACCTCGGTCTCGATGTCCATGCGTCCAGCGTATGCGCGCGGCGCCGAGAACCGAGGATAGGCGGCACCGTCGGCCGGATGTCCCACCGCGCTCGTGTGGACAACCATCGGCGGCGTCGTCAAGCCCTTGACAGGCTGCGTCCCATAAGTGAATGCTCGATAACCCACGGCGAAGACGAGGGACCATGAGCACGAAGAAGGACATTGAGAAGGGCCTCGAAGAGGCGGCTGGGTGGAACCCGATGCGAACGTTGTCGGGGTTCGGCGTACGGAGTAATCACCTCTATATCGCCGGTCTCGTGTCGATCGGGTTCTCGGTCGTGACGTGGCTGTTCTCTCGCGGAAAGAACGACTCGAGGAGCCAATCGGACCGCTGGGGCCTGTTCGTCGGCGAGTGGGCACCGACGTTGTTCGCCGTCGGGGTCGGCCTCAAGCTCGAGGAGAGCAAGAAGTAGCTGCTGCGCTGATCCGTTCTCAGGAGGGGCGCTCGTTACGCCTCACCGTCGGCGTTCCGATTGCTGTCGTCGACGCACACGCGTCCATGGCTACGCCAGGTACCGAGAAGGCCCGGTGAGATTTTTGATCTCGCCGGGCCTTCTCCGTCACGACGTCGGGATGACAGGATTTGAACCTGCGACCTCCTCGTCCCGAACGAGGCGCGCTACCAAGCTGCGCCACATCCCGTGGCAACCACACAAGTCTATCCGATGCGACCACCACCGTCGAACCGGAGCGATCCGCGCGCGTCGCCGCGTCCACATGTCTCCGACAAGTCCGTTGCGAACAGCTGCGGACTCGTCGGAGACATGTGGAAATGCGGGGCGTGCCCATCGGGCGCGGCCAACACGCGCGCGCGTCGCGCCCGCCGTTACTGCGCGACAGGGACCAGGCGCGTCAGCTGCGTGACGTGACGCGGCTCCAGCTCCTCGATCGAGCTCACGCCGAGCAGCGCCATCGTGCGGCGGATCTCCGCGGAGAGGATCTCGATCATGCGGTCGACGCCCTCCCGGCCGCCCGCCATGAGGCCATACAGGTAGGCGCGTCCGACCAGCGTGAACTTCGCTCCCAGCGCCATCGACGCGACGATGTCTTGGCCGTTCATGATGCCGGTGTCGACCATGACGGTGGCGTCCGCTCCGACCTCCTTGACCACCTGCGGCAGCAGGCGGAACGGGATCGGCGCCCGGTCGAGCTGGCGCCCACCGTGGTTCGACAGGATGATGCCGTCGACACCCTGATCGATGAGCTTCACCGCGTCGGGGACGTTCTGCACACCCTTGATGACGATCTTTCCGGGCCACAGTTCTCGGATCGTCTTGAGGTCGTCGTAGCTGATGGTCGGATCCATCGCCGAGTTGAGCAGGTCGCCCACCGTGCCGCCCGTTGACGACAGCGATGTGAACACGAACTTCGGGGTCGTGAGGAAGTCGATCCACCACCACGGCCGTGGCAGCGCGTTCGCGATCGTGCCGAGCGACAGCTGCGGCGGAATCGAGAACCCATTGCGGCCGTCACGCAGGCGGTTGCCGGCGATCGGTGTGTCAACCGTGAACTGCAGGGTGTCGAAGCCGGCCTTCGCCGCGCGCTCCACGAGGCCGTACGAGATCTCGCGGTCGCGCATGACGTACAGCTGGAACCAGTTGCGCCCGTGGGGGTTCGCCGCTTTGACGCCCTCGATCGAGGTCGTGCCGAGGGTCGACAGCGTGAACGGGATCCCGGCTGCGCCCGCGGCGCCCGCTCCGGCCGTCTCACCCTCGGTCTGCATCAGGCGTGTGAATCCCGTCGGCGCGATGCCGAACGGCATCGCCGACGGTCCGCCGAGGATCTGCGTCTCCGTGGAGACCTCGGGAGCGGGCGCCAGAACGTCCGGGTGGAACTCGATGTCCTCGAACGCCTGACGGGCGCGCGTCATCGACAGTTCCTGGTCAGCCGCACCGTCGGTGTAGTCGAACGCCGCGGCTGGCGTGCGGCGCTGCGCGATCTTCCGCAGGTCGGCAACCGTGTACGCCTTCCGCAACCGCGCTTCCTTGCCGAATTCCGGAAGCTTGATCTTCAGGAACTCCATCACCTCGGCGGGCTTGGGAAACTGTCGCTGAACCATTCTCGTCCTCACTGTCGTTGTTGCTCGTCACGGATGCGCGTCGCCGCGTAATACCCGCCGATGTGGTCGTGGATCCGCTGGCGTGCGTCGTCGGCGTCGCCCGCCCGCACTGCCTCCAGAACGCCACGATGCTCGTGCTGCAGGCGGTCTCGCGCAGCCGACCAGTCGCCGATGGCGTGGGCGCGCGACTGCACGTAGGTCTCGATCGCGGCGCGCAGGCCCGTCATCACGGTGGCGAAGACGGCGTTTCCCGTCGCCTCCGCGAGCAGCCCGTGGAATCGCGCGTCGAGAGACAGGAATTCGTCCGAGGTGAGGGCGTCGTCATCCATGGCGTCCAGCACCTCGCGCGCCGCGCTCAGCTCCGGGGTCGTCGCCGCGAGTGCCTCGACGACCGCGGCCTCGAGCACGAGGCGTGCGTCGACGACGTCGCCGAACTCGAACGCCTGCGCGGCCGCCTGCAGCCCCAGCACCTGTGCGACACCCGAACTGGCCGATGTCGTAATCACTGCCCCGGACCGTGGTCCGGATCCCGTCGCCGTGTGAAGGACTCCCATGACCTCGAGCACGCGCAGCGCCTCGCGGACACTGGATCGGCCGACCCCCAGCTGCGTCGCGAGCTCGCGCTCGCCCGGCAACCGATCCCCCGGGCCCAGTGTTCCGTCACGGAGACGCTTCTCGACGTGATCGAGCACGACGCGCCACGCCTTGGTCTCGGCCATGGAACCCCCGTCGCGCTTGTGGTCTGACCACAGTACCGCGCCCGCTGCCCTGCGCCAAACAGCCGCGGGGCGACATGTGTCGTCGTGTTGCGCACGTTTTGCGAGCAGGCTCCCGTGCGACGCATTCTCATGAGCATGTCCGAGACCCTCCATGCCCGCACAACCGCGCCTGCCGGCGCCGTGCGCATCGACGGCGTGGAGCGCACCTTCCCGACCAAGACCGGACCGCGCACCGTGCTGCGTGATGTCGACGTCGCGCTCGCCCCCGGCGAGATCGCCGCCGTCGTCGGCCCGTCCGGCTGCGGCAAGTCCACCCTGCTGCGTCTCATCGGCGGACTCGACGAGCCGACCCGCGGATCCATCACCCTCGACGGCGGGATCGCCCGCGCGCACGATGAATCCACGGCGATCGCGTTCCAGGAACCGCGCCTACTGCCGTGGCGCACGATCGCTCAGAACATCGCCCTGGGACTCCCCCGAGGCACGAAGCCGAAGCGGGCGAAGGAGCGCGTCGCGGAGCTGCTCGACCTCGTCGGCCTCACCCACGCGGCCGGCCAGCGTCCCCGCGAGGTCTCCGGCGGCATGGCGCAACGCGCATCACTCGCCCGCGCCCTCGCCCGCAGCCCGCGCGTGCTGCTTCTCGACGAGCCGTTCGGCGCGCTCGACGCACTGACGCGGCTCAAGATGCACGATCTCCTGCTCGACATCCACCGCGCTCAGCCCACGACCGTCCTGATGGTCACCCACGACGTCGAAGAGGCGCTGTACCTCGCCGACCGCGTGCTGCTGCTGCGCAACCTGCACGCGACGACCGCACAGCCCGAGCGACCCCGCGCCAAGGTCGTGGCACTCGGATCCACCTCGGGCATCGGCGCGCTCGGCGCGTCCGGCTCGCACGGATCCGCCCCCCAGATCGCGGACGATGCCCCGGCGCGCGACGGATCGGTCGCGCGCGTCGTCACCGTCCCCGGGACCCGCCCGCGCGACCGCGGGGCCCGCACCCTCACCGACCTGCGCGCGAGTCTGCTCGACGGGCTCGGCGTCACTCACCACACCACAACACCGCTCACCGCCAAGGAGAACTCATGAGCATCATCACCCGCCGAATCATTCCC
>JAJYSF010000037.1 GCA_021793715.1 Actinomycetes bacterium | reverse complement strand
AGAGTCGGTCGAGATCCCGCGGGGACGAGATCGAGTCAAGCAGAGCCATGGATCCGAGGTTACGCCCTCTTGCCGGGAAGATGCCGCGGCTCGGCGCAATCCGGCTGACCCGAGGATCACGGTGGGGTTCTCCTCTCGTGAACGACAACGGGCCCCTGCCTCCAAGGTGAGGAAGGGGCCCGTCAGCGGGTTCGCGTCAGATGAGGCTGCGCAGCACGTACTGGAGGATGCCGCCGTTGCGGTAGTAGTCGGCTTCACCCGGCGTGTCGATTCGGACGACCGCGTCGAACTCGACCGTCTGCTTGCCCTCGGGCGAGTGCGCGGTCGGCTTCGCCGTGACCCGGACCGTCTTCGGGGTCTCGCCATCGTTGAGCTTCGTGAGCCCCTCGATCGAGAATTCCTCCGTACCGTCCAGGCCGAGCGAGTCGGCCGACTCGCCTGCCGGGAACTCCAGCGGAACGACGCCCATGCCGATGAGGTTCGAACGGTGGATTCGCTCGAAGCTCTCGGTGATGACCGCGCTCACGCCGAGCAGGCGCGTGCCCTTGGCCGCCCAGTCGCGCGAGGATCCGGAGCCGTACTCCTTGCCGCCGAGCACCACGAGAGGCGTGCCCTGTTCCTGGTAGTTCTGCGACGCATCGTAGATGAACGCCTGCGGCGCTTCGGCCTGCGTGAAGTCACGCGTGTAGCCTCCCTCGACGTCGTCGAGGAGCTGGTTCCGCAGTCGAATGTTCGCGAATGTGCCGCGAATCATCACCTCGTGATTGCCGCGACGCGAACCGTAGGAGTTGAAGTTCTTCCGGTCGATGCCGTGCGACGTGAGGTACTGCCCCGCGGGGGTGTCGGCCTTGATCGCTCCGGCCGGCGAGATGTGGTCGGTCGTGACCGAGTCGCCGAGCTTCGCGAGCACGCGCGCACCCGAGATGTCCTGCACCGGCTCCGGGTCGCGGCCCATCCCGTCGAAATACGGAGGCTTGCGCACGTAGGTCGACTCGTCGTCCCACTCGAACACCGAACCCTCCGGCGTCGGCAGGTTGCGCCAGCGGTCATCGCCGTCGAACACGGTCTTGTACTGCGTGATGAACTGCTCACGCGAGATCGACGAGTCGACGATCTCCTGGACCTCCTCCGGCGACGGCCAGATGTCCTTGAGGAACACGTCGTTGCCGTCGGCGTCGGTGCCGAGCGGGTCGGCATCGAAGTCGAAGTGCATCGAGCCGGCGAGGGCGTACGCGACCACGAGGGGCGGCGACGCGAGGTAGTTCATCTTCACGTCCGGGCTGATCCGGCCCTCGAAGTTGCGGTTTCCGGAGAGGACGGCGGCGACCGCGAGGTCGTTGGCGTGGATCGCCTCCGAGACCTCGTCGATCATCGGGCCGGAGTTGCCGATGCAGACCGTGCAGCCGTAGCCCACCGTATAGAAGCCGAGGCTTTCGAGGTCCGCGTCCAGACCGGACTTCTCGTAGTAGTCGGTGACGACCTTGGAACCCGGCGCAAGCGTCGACTTCACCCACGGCTTGCGCTCGAGGCCCTTCGCGCGCGCCTTGCGCGCCAGCAGCCCGGCGGCGACCATGACGGACGGGTTCGAGGTGTTCGTGCACGAGGTGATCGCGGCCAGCGTCACAGCACCGTTGTCGAGGATGTAACTCTCACCGTCGGGCGTCGTGACGGGAACCGGGGTGGATACGCCGTTCACACCACTCGAGATGTGCACGGGGCGGGTGTCGTGGTCCTCATCGCCCGGCGTGGATCCGGGATCCGACGCGGGGAACGAGTGCTTCGACTCGAGGTCGACGATGTCGTCGGTCGTCTGGGCCGATGCGTAGTGGACGACGTCCTTCTCGAACTGCTGCTTCGCCTCGGACAGCTCGATGCGGTCCTGCGGACGCTTCGGGCCGGCGATGGAGGGCACGACCGTCGACAGGTCGAGCTCCATGTACTCGCTGTAGACCGGCTCGATCGACGGGTCGTGCCAGAGGTGCTGCTCCTTCGCGTACTTCTCGACGAGCTGCACGGCGGCCTCGTCGCGGCCGGTCAGGCGGAGGTAGTCGAGCGTGACGTCGTCAACCGGGAACATCGCGGCCGTCGAGCCGAACTCGGGGCTCATGTTGCCGATCGTGGCGCGGTTCGCGAGCGGCACCGAGCCGACGCCCTCGCCGTAGAACTCGACGAACTTCCCGACGACGCCGTGCTGGCGCAGCATGTCGGTGATCGTGAGCACGACGTCCGTCGCGGTGACGGCCGGGGGGATGTCGCCCGTGAGCTTGAAACCGACGACGCGCGGGATGAGCATCGAGACGGGCTGGCCGAGCATCGCGGCCTCCGCCTCGATGCCGCCGACGCCCCAGCCGAGCACGCCGAGGCCGTTGACCATCGTGGTGTGCGAGTCGGTGCCGACGCAGGTGTCGGGGTACGCGCGCAGCGTGCCGTCGACCGTGCGGTCGTAGACGACCTTCGCCAGGTGCTCGATGTTCACCTGGTGGACGATGCCGGTGCCGGGAGGCACGACCTTGAAGTCGTTGAAGGCGGTCTGCCCCCAGCGGAGGAACTGATAGCGCTCGCCGTTGCGCTCGTATTCGATCTCGACGTTGCGTTCGAGCGCGTCGGCGCGTCCGAACAGGTCGGCGATGACCGAGTGGTCGATCACGAGCTCTGCCGGCGAGAGCGGGTTGATCTTGTCGGGGTCGCCACCCAACTCGGTGACGGCCTCGCGCATCGTGGCGAGGTCGACGATGCAGGGCACGCCGGTGAAGTCCTGCATGACCACGCGCGCGGGCGTGAACTGGATCTCATTGCTGGGATCCGCCGTCGCGTCCCACTGGCCGAGGGACGCGATCGACTCGCTCGTGACGTTCGCTCCGTCTTCCGTGCGGAGCTGGTTCTCGAGGAGCACCTTGAGGCTGTACGGGAGCTTCTCGTACCCCTCGACGGCGTCGATTCGATAGATCTCGTAGTCGGTGCCACCGACCGACATGGTGCTCTTGGCACCGAAGCTGTTCACCGTGGACACGGGTGTCTCCTTCTGCTCGACCGCAGCTGTGCGCTCCCATCTTCCCTCTCCCGGGCGTCTGGGGCTAGGAAGGGAGTCCTAATGGCGCACAATTTATCTTGATATCAAGATAAATACTACACGGTCAGCTCTCGCGACGCGCGTAAAGCGCGCGCACGGCGAGCCACGTCACCGCGACGAGCGGCGCGAACAGCGGGATTCCCATCACAAGCTTCACCGTGCCGATGACCTGGATGTCGACTTCGGCCAGCCAGAGCGGGAACTGCACGGCGAGTCGTACGAAGAACAGGGCGGCCCACATCACGGCGAGCCAGAAGAAGACGCGACGCTTGTGCCGGTCCCGGCGCCAGCGGATGCCGTCGTCCATGAGGAACCCCGCCGCCAGGCCGATGATCGACCAGCCCACGAATGCCGAGATCAGAAAGGCTGAGCCGTAGGCGACGTTCGTGATGAATCCGGGGATGAAGTTGTCCTCCGCGCGCCCGGTGAGGAGCACGAGCGCCCCTGCGACAGCCACCGCGAGGAGCCCGCCGAGTGCCGCGGACGGTGCCTGGCGCTGTGCGAGGCGCACCAGCGTGAACGCGCCGGCGGCCGCCACCGACAGGATCACGGCGATCAGCAGCTGATCCGGCCACAGCGTGACGGCGGCGAGGAAGACGACGAGCGGCAGCACCGATTCGACAATGCCCCGCACGCCCCCGATCGCCTTCCACACGACCTTCCCGGTGGTGGCGTGGTCCGACGGGTCGATACCGGCTCGGCGCGCCGCCTGCCCGAAGGCCTCTCCGAGGACGGCCGATGCGCGCGGATGATCCGGGTCGGGCGGCGTCAGCGGCGTCTCGTCGCGCTCACCGTCGCGCTCTTCGCCCGCCATCAGGACCCCGGGGTCTGCGGCATCGAAAGAGGGATCAGGTCGCGTGGGGGCATGGGCGCATCGCCGCGCACGACCACGATGGAGCGGAAGAGGTCTTCGATGTCGGCGGCTGCTTCAGGCGAACTCGCCCCCTTGCCGCCGATGACGCCGCGCAGGAACCACCGGGGCCCGTCGATGCCGACGAACCGAGCGATGCGCTTGCCCGCGCCGGACTCGCCGTTGACCGGCACCTCGGCGAGCAACTCCGGACCGAGAGGGCCGTCGCGCTCGTCGACACGGCCGCCCTGATCGGACACCTGGGCACGGATCTGCTCGCGCGTCTCGTGCCACAGGCCCGTCGAGCGCGGCGCCGCGAAGGGCTGCACCTGCAGCGTGGACTCGCGATAGTCGAGCGCGACCGCGACGATCCGCTGCGAGCTCTCCTCGACCTCGAGGCGCAGGTTCATCCCCTCGCGCGGCATCACCTTGATTCCGCCGATGTCGATGTATGGCCGGACGGGATTCGCCTCGCTCGCGTCGAACGGGCCGCGTTCTGCACGGTCCGCCGGTGCGGACTTCTCGGTCGAGGGCTGCGCCGCCGCCTCGTCGTGGGAATCTGTCATCGATCTCGCCTCTGGTTCCTTCTTCGCTTCAGTTCGTCGTCGCGCCGGCGTAGCCGGAGGATCCGAACCCGCCCTCGCCGCGCACGCTCTCGTCCAGGTCGTCGACCGGCAGGAAGCGCGCCCGCGCGACCGGCGAGACGATCAGCTGCGCGATACGGTCACCCGCCGCGATCTCGTACGCTTCCGCGCGATCGGTGTTGAGGAGGGCGACCTTGATCTCCCCACGGTAGCCCGCATCGATCGTTCCGGGAGAGTTGACGATGGTGATGCCGTGCCTGACGGCCAGTCCGGATCGCGGCACGACGAACGCCGCATACCCCTCGGGCAACGCGATCCGCACCCCGGTGGGGACAAGCGCCCGCTCCCCCGCTTCGAGCCGCACGGACGCGGTCGACACGAGGTCGGCTCCGGCATCGCCGGGGTGTGCGTAGGCCGGCACGTGGGATGCGACAATGGGGACGTCCACGGTTTCACTCACGCATCGAGGGTAATGCACCAGTTCACTGCTTCGTCCGAGACGCGGCCACGCGATCTGGCCGTCTATCGCGAGCGGCTCACGCCGTCGCTCAAGATCCTCGCGGGCGCCGCGATCGTGGCGCCCATGGTGGCGCTCGTCGCCGTTCCCATCGATCAGACGGTGTCGCTGTCGATCGGCCTCGCGGTCGCCGTCCTCCTCATCGCGGTGATGGTCGCCGTGGCGCCGGTCGTCGAGGTCTCGGGACGCGAACTGCGCGCCGGGCGCGCCCACATCGATGTCGCGTATCTCGGAGAGGCGGTCGGGCACCGGGGCGACGAAGGACGCCGCGCACGGGGTGTCGGGTTGGATCCGCGCGGGTGGTATCTGATCCGCGGCGGGATCGAGGGCGTCGTCGTCGTGGAGAACACGGATCCGGACGATCCGGTCACGTCGTGGACGATCTCGACGCGCACGCCCGACCGCGTGATCGCCGCGCTGCGGCGCGCCCAGCGCGCCGCAGCGGAGCAGGACGCCCGTTAGGAGCAGTCGAGGCAGATCGGGCCGGCGTCGCCGACGTGGTCGATCTGCGAACGGTGCTTCACGAGGAAGCATTCCATGCAGGTGAACTCGTCCTGCTGCGGGGGAAGAACGACGACGTCGAGCTCGACGTTCGACAGGTCGTTTCCGCCGAGGACGATGCTCGGGTTGTCAGCGTCGTCATTCTCGACCGCCGTGTTCTGGTTCGACCGCGCCGCCTTGAGGGCTTCGATCGACTCGCTGCCCTCGTCTTCGTTCTTGTTGCGCGGTGCGTCGTAGTCAGTTGCCATCGCCAGGAGTCACTTCTCTCGGGTGGGTGTGGATGGATTGGATGCCCCGGTCGCGGTCGCGTGGGTCGCTTCGTTATCGGTCATCGCCTGCGTAATCGACATCTGACGTCGACATACCGCAGTGCGCGGGGCGGCGACAGTCTGCACGACGAAGCCGGGAATCGCAAATGCGCGTACTCACTTCGGCGCGTCGTAGACCATCTCGTTCCGAGCAAACGTGCGGCGCGCCCGCGTTATTCCCCGTTTCAGAGCGCGCGCGTGACACCATGTGTGCGATGCGCCCAGTGCGCACACGGCGGAGAGGAGCAGGATGGAACAGCTGACCATCGTGGGTACGGAGGGGCAGCGCCTCGTCCTCGCCACCGAGCACGGACAGCGCTTCACTCTCGAGATCGACGACATGCTCAGCCAGGAGGTGCGCAAGGCGCGCGTCGTGGTCGAGCCGCGTCCGCAGCAGACCGGACCGAGCCCGCGGGAGATCCAGGCCCACTTCCGGGCGGGCCTCACCGCCGAAGAGGTCGCCGAGCTGCTCTCGTACGAGATCGAGAAGGTCCGTCTCTTCGAGGGCCCCGTCCTCGCCGAGCGCGAGCACATCGTGGATCGCGCGCTCGCGATGCCCGTCCTGACGGGCATCGGCGTCGATCAGGACGAGAACCCGACGTTCGGGAACGCGATTCGGCAGAAGCTCACCGACGTGTCGGCGACGCAGGAGAGCTGGACGAGCTGGAAGACCGAGGACGGCTGGGTCGTGAAGCTCACCTTCGAGGCCTCCGGGATCCAGCGCGACGCTCGATGGAGTTTCGACCCGCGTCGCAGTGCGCTCGCCCCAGCGAACGACGACGCCACACAGCTCTCGCGCCAGGGCCGGATGGCGAGCGATACGCTCATCCCCCGCCTGCGTGCGCTCGACGTGGCGCAGGACGAGAAGGACGCCTCGTCGTTCGATGACCACACGTTCCACGAAGAGGAGCCCGCCCCCGCGCCCGAACCCGAGCGTCCGGCCGAAACGGCCGACCTGCTCGAGGCGTTGCGCCGCAAGCGCGGCCAGCGCGAGACGCCGCCGTCGGCTGCCGAGGACGCAAACGAGGAGCCCGACGACCGTCCGCACCGTCCGCTCGCGATGTTCTCCTCGATCGATCCGAACCTCGAGGAGACGCCGCCGCCCGCCGAGGAGTCCCCCGCGCGGGAGGAGCGGCCCGAGGAGCCGTCCCGTGACACGTCTGCGGACGATGACGCGCCGCGCGCCGACTCGTCGCGTCGCCGCGGACGCCCATCGATGCCCTCGTGGGACGAGATCGTCTTCGGCGCCCGCGGCGACGACTGATCCGGCCGGTCGCGCCCGTCAGCCGGCGTACGCGCCGAAGCGGATGAGCGGCACCGTCATCTCCTCGGGCGTCACGGATCCGTGCTGCCCGATCATCTTCTGCGGATCCTTGTTGCGCAGTCGATCGTCGTAGAACGCGACGGCGCCGCGAGCGGCGACGAGCACGTCCCCGATCCGCCCACGCACGTGAGGTGCGACGGACGCCCCGAACAGCCCGTCCGCGATCGCCTCGTCGCGCGTCGACACATCCGCGTACGCGCCGGATTCCTCGCGCCACCGGGCGGCGACGTCATCGGTGTCGACGCCGCTGTCGGCGTAGACGTGGACGAGGCGCGGTTCGCC
>JAJYSF010000036.1 GCA_021793715.1 Actinomycetes bacterium | reverse complement strand
GACGAACTCGTCGAGGGAGAAGACGTCACGGTCGGGCGCGATCGACCAGCCGAGCAGAGCGAGGTAGTTCAGGAGACCTTCGCGGATGAATCCCTTGTCGCGCTGCAAGAACAGGTCGGCGCGCGGGTCCCGCTTCGAGAGCTTCTTCGTGCCGTCGCCGAGCACGAGCGGCATGTGTCCGAATCGCGGGATGAACGATGCCACGCCGGCTTCAATGAGCGCGCGGTAGAGCACGATCTGCCGCGGCGTCGACGGCATGAGGTCCTCACCGCGCAGCACGTGGGTGATGCCCATCAGCGCGTCGTCGACAGGGTTGACGAACGTGTAGAGCGGCACGCCGTTCGGCCGCACGATGACGAAGTCGCTGAAGCTGCCGGCCGGGAAGGTCACGTTGCCGCGCACGAGGTCGTTGTACGTGATGTCCTCGTCCGGCACCTTGAGCCGCAGGGCGGGCGTGCGCCCCTCCGCACGGAATGCGGCCTTCTGGTCCTCGGTGAGGTCGCGGTCGTAGTTGTCGTATCCCTGCTGCTTCGCTCGGCCGTTCGCTTCGTTGCGCGCGTCGATCTCCTCGGCCGTCGAGAAGCTCTCGTACACGAGGCCCTTCTCGAGCAGCCGATCGAGCACCTCGCGATGGATGTCGTGCCGCTCCGACTGGCGGTAGGGCGCATGGGGCCCTCCGACCTCGACGCCCTCGTCCCAGTCGAGGCCGAGCCACCTGAGCGCGTCGATCAGCTGGTCGTAGCTCTCCTGGCTGTCGCGGTTCGCGTCCGTGTCCTCGATTCGGAACACGAGCGTTCCGCCGTGGTGGCGCGCGAAGCCCCAGTTGAACAGTGCCGTGCGAATGAGACCGACGTGTGGCAGACCCGTCGGTGACGGGCAGAACCGAACGCGCACATCGGATCCGGTCGCGCGGGTGGTGAGGGAATCAGCTGCGGAAGACATCACTGTCGATCTTACCGACGGCCCAGAGGAGAAAGCAGACAGACCACCGCGACGACCACCAGCGCGACGAGCGCGAGGCCGCCGTACCCGATCGCGGACAGCACGCCGCCCGCGCCGATGGCGCCGGTCGCGCCGACGAGGTTCATGATGAGGTCGCTTCTCCCCTGACGTCGCGTGCGGTGCGCCGGCTCCGTCGCCTCCGTGAGCAGCGCGGCGCCCGCGACCGTGGACGCGCTCCACCCGAGGCCGAGCAGCACCAGGGCCGCCGTGACGAGGAGCGTCGAGTCTTGTCCCACGGCCGCCAGGACGAGTGAGACGACGAGGATCCCCTGCCCAAGGAGCACGGTGGCGACGCGTCCGACGCGGTCCGCGAGCATACCGAAGACCGGCGACAGCGCGTACATGCCCGCGATGTGCAGACTGATGGTGAACCCGATGATGCCGAGCGAGGCGCCGTGATGCTCGAGATGCACGGGTGTCATGGCCATGACCGCGACCATCACGCCGTGTGCGCCGGCGACCGCGAGGATCGCGTACCGCGCGGCGGCCGGGCGATCGACGGGAGCAGCGCGCGTCGCGGTGCTCCCGCTGCGGAGCAGCTGCGCCGCGATCACGAGCGGATCCGGTCGGAGGAACCCGAGATACAGCGCCACCGCCGCGAGCTGCGCGGCGATGGAGAAGACGTAGGGACCGGTCAGCTCCGGCATCCCGAGCGCGCGCCCGATCGCCTCGCCGGGTCCGGTGAGATTCGGTCCGAGCACCGATCCGACGGTCGTGGCCCAGACGACCAGCGACAGGTCCCGCGCCCGAGTCGCGTTCGTCGCGAGGTCTGTCGCAGCGAAGCGGGACTGCAGGTTCGCCGCCTGTCCCGCGCCGATGAGCACGAACCCCGCGATCAGCAGCACGAACGTCCCCGAGGCGGTGGCGGCGACCACGACGAGGATCCCGAGCAGCGCGACGATCATGCCGGTCGTCAGCGAGACGCGGCGCCCGGCCCGTCTCGCCGTCGCGGCGAGCGGAACGGCGATCAGGGCGGCTCCGAGCGTGATGCCGGCGGTGGCGAGTCCCGACAGCGCGTCGTCACCCGAGACGTGTGCCGCCAGCAGCGCGCCGAGGGAGATCGTCACTCCGGTTGCGATGCCGCCCAGCACCTGACCGATGCTGAGCACCCAGACCATGCGGCGCTGGATCCCCCGGATGCGCTCAGGCGTCAGCGTCTCCACGTCAAGCGGCATCGCGCGCGAGATTGCGCAGGATCCCGATTCCGGGAATCTCGACCTCCACGGCGTCGCCGCCGCGGAACGGCCCGACACCGGCGGGCGTGCCCGTCAGGATGACGTCACCCGGCAAGAGCGTGAAGGCCGCCGTGATGTACTCGATCAGCTCCGGAATCGGAAAGATCATGTCCTGGAAGCGACCGCGCTGCACCTCGACCTCGTTGTGCCGCGTGATGACCTCGCCCGATGCGACGTCGAACTCGGTCTCGATGGCCGGCCCGAGGGGACAAAACGTGTCCATTCCCTTGGCCCGCGCCCACTGGCGATCCGGACCCTGCAGGTCACGCGCGGTGACGTCGTTCGCGACCGTGTAGCCGAAGATCACATCCGCCGCGTCGTCGGCGGCGACGTTCTTCGCAATCGTGCCGATGACGACGGCGAGCTCGCCCTCCCACTGCGTGTCGTCGGTCTGCGACGGCCGGACGATCGCGTCGCCCGGCCCGATCACGGCGGTGTTCGGCTTGAAGAACAACAGCGGCTCGTTCGGGAGGTCGTTGTTCAGCTCTTCCGCGTGTGCACGATAGTTGCGACCGACGCACACGACCTTCGAGCGCGGGATCACGGGCGCGAGCAGCGCGACGTCGCCGAGCGATACGCGCTCCCCCGTCGTGTCGAATCCGGCGAACATGGGGTCGCCGGCGAGCACGACGAGGTCCGTCCCGTCGACGATGCCGTACTTGATGGCGTCGTTGTGACTGAACCGGGCGATCTTCACGGCCTCAGCCCAGCTTCGTCAGCCAGCCGTGGCGATCCGCCGCACGACCGTACTGGATGTCGGTGAGTTCTTCGCGCAGCGAGTAGGCGAGGGATCCGCTCGGCTGCTCGTCGACGAAGCCCTCGGCCTTCAGCTCGCCGATCGGCGTCACGACGGCGGCCGTGCCGCACGCGAACACCTCGACGATGTCGCCCGAGGCGACGCCCTCGCGCCATTCCGTGAACGGCACGGCTCGCCGTTCGACGCGGTGTCCGCGATCCTCCGCCAGCTGCAGGAGGGAGTTGCGCGTGACCCCGTCGAGGATGCTTCCGGAGTCGGGGGTGACGAGCGTGCCGTCCTTCTTCACGAACACGACGTTCATGCCTCCCAGTTCCTCGACGTTGCCACGCGAGTCGAGGAAGACCACCTGGTCACATCCCTGTTCGGCTGCCTCGGCCTGCGGGAGCAGACTCGAGGCGTAGTTGCCGCCGGTCTTCGCCGCGCCCGTGCCGCCCTGGGCGGCGCGCGCGTAGTTCTCGCTCAGCCAGATCTTCACCGGGGTAACGCCTCCGGTGAAATACGCGCCGGCGGGGCTGCCGATCACGTAGAAGTCGTACTTCTTCGCCGGGCGCACCCCGAGGAACGCCTCCTTCGCGAACATGAACGGACGCAGATACAGCGTCTGGTCCGCGCCCGAGGGCACCCAGTCGCCGTCCGCCGCGATCAGCTCGCTCAGCGCCTGCAGGAAGATCTCCTCCGGCAGCTCGGGCATCGACAGGCGCCGGGCGCTGCGGTTGAAGCGTCGCGCGTTCTGCTCGGGGCGGAACGTGTAGATTCCGCCATCGGCGTGGCGGTAGGCTTTCAGCCCCTCGAAGACCTCCTGCGCGTAGTGCAGCACGGCGGCGGCAGGATCCAGCGAGATCGGCCCGTAGGGTTCGACACGCGGTCGGTGCCATCCGCCCTTCTCTGACCAGCAGAGGTTGACCATGTGGTCGGTGAAGACGCTGCCGAACCCGGGATTCTCGAGCAGCGTCTCACGCTCGGCGGCGCTCTTCGCCGCGAGGTTCCGGCGAACGAGGAACTGCAGCGGTGCGGAGTCCTCGGCGGGGGCGGTGATGTCCATGGCTTCTTCTTTCTGCGGGGTCGTCGGCGCGCGGTCTCAGGCCGTCAGGCGCGCCACGATGGCGTCGCCGATCTCGACCGTCGATCGCTGTCGGCCGTCGCGCGCGGCGATGTCCTCTTCGAGTGCCCGGTCGACCCTGACACTCTCCTCGGTGAGGCCGAGGTGGTCAAGCAGCAGCGCGATCGATCCGATCGCGGCGGTAGGATCCGCCTTCTGCTGTCCCGCGATGTCGGGCGCCGAACCGTGCACGGGCTCGAACATCGACGGGAAGTCGCCGGCCGGGTTCAGGTTGCCCGACGCGGCCAGTCCGATGCCGCCGGTGATTGCACCGGCGAGATCGGTGAGGATGTCGCCGAAGAGGTTGTCGGTGACGATCACATCGAACCGGCTCGGCGTGTCGACCAGGTGAATGGTGGCCGCGTCGATGTGCATGTAGTCGACGGTGACGGCCGGGTGCGCGCGGGCCACCTCATCGACGATCCGCGTCCAGAGTCGGCCGGCGTTCACCATCACGTTCGTCTTGTGCACGAGCGTGAGCGTGCCGCGACGGCGCTCGGCGAGGTCGAACGCGTACTCGACGACGCGGCGCACGCCGTGGGCTGTGTTCACGCCCAGCTCGTTCGCGATCTCGTGGTCGGTTCCCGGCCGCAGCACGCCGCCGTTGCCGACGTAGGCGCCCTCGGTCCCCTCGCGCACGACGACGAAGTCGACGTCGCCTGGATCCCGCAGCGGGCCCGGTACGCCGGGGAACAGCTTCGAGGGGCGCAGGTTCACGTAGTGATCGAGCGCGAAGCGCAGCCCCAGCAGGAGCCCGCGCTCGATGTTCGCGCCGGCCAGGCGCGGATCGTTCGGCACACCGCCGACCGCGCCGAGCAGGATCGCGTCGTGCTGGGAGATCGACGCGAGGTCGTCGTCGGTGAGCACGTCTCCGGTCTCGAGGTAGCGCCCGGCTCCGAGCGAGAAACGGGTCTTGTCGAACGTCACGTCGCTGCCCTGGGTCGCGGCGTCGAGCGCCTTCTCCGCTTCCGCGATGACCTCGGGGCCGATGCCGTCACCCGGGATGACGGCCAGTTTCACGACGCGCGACATGAAGACTCCTTGTCTGTGGCGAATCACCGCGGCTCGACGGCGCGGCGTCTTCCCAGCGTAGCCGCCGAGACGACGCCTGCGATCACCAAGAAGGCGGCCGCGATGAGCGATGTGGCGATCACTCCCCCGTCGAACGCTGCCGCGGCGTTCTCCGAGAGAGCCTGACCGACGGGTCCGCCGATCTCGTCGGCGGCGTTGACCGCCCCCGCCAGCGTCTCGCGGGCGTGCGCGCCCAGGCGACCCGGGACGCCCGCGGGAATCTCGAGCGCAATGCGATACCAGGCGGTGAGGATCCCCCCGAGGATGGACGTGCCGAGCACAGCGCCGAACTCGTACGCGGTCTCGCTGATCGCGCTGGCTGCGCCGGCTCTCTCGGCCGGCGCCGACGAGATGATGAGCTCACCGGACACGGCCTGGGCCGCGCCGAGACCGACGCCGAGCAGGACGAATGCCAGGATGAGCATCCACGTGTCGTGTGCCCCCGCGACCCCGACGAGGACGAGCCCCGCAGCGCCGACGACGAGCGTCACGGGCACGACGATCGACGCGCGGTAGCGTCGTGCGAAGGGCACCACCGCGAATCCCGCCGCGATCGCGACGACGGCGCCCGGCAGCAACGCGAGACCCGCATCGAGCGCCGAGAGCCCGGCGATCATCTGCAGGTGCTGCGAGGCGAAGTAGAGAAACCCGATGTAGGCCATGATGCAGGCGAGGTTCACGATGAGCGAACCGGTGAACTTCGATCGCCGGAACAGCGACAGGTCGAGCATCGGATGCGGGATCCGCCGCTGTCGACGGACGAAGGCCCACCCGAATCCGAGCCCCACCACGAGCGAGAGCACACCGGCCACGAGCGACTCTGATGCGACCTCCTTGATGCCGAATGCGAGCGGCGCGAGAGCGAGCATCGACAGGACGATCCCCCACCCGTCGACGGGCCCGGGGTTCGGGTCACGACTCTCGCGCACGAGCAGCGGCACGAACGCGAGCATCAGCACAAGCACCGGCACCGCGATCAGGAACACGCTCCGCCAGGGGAAGTATGCGATGAGCAGACCGCCCACGATGGGTCCGAGGGCGCCACCCGCGGCGAAGCTGCCGGACCACGCCGCGATCGCGATGCGCCGCTGATCGCGGTTGCGGAAAGTCGAGCGCAGCAGAGACATCGTCGACGGCATGAGCGCGGCGCCGAACACGCCCATCGCGGCGCGCGCGGCGATCAGCGTGCCAGAGGTCGGCGCGAAGACGGCCCCGACGGAGACCAGCGTGAAGCCAACAGCGCCGATGAGCAGGATCCGGCGGCGCCCGATGCGGTCGCCGAGGCTGCCCGCGGTGACGAGGAGACCGGCGAGCACAAGCGAGTACGCGTCGATGATCCACAGCTGCTCCGCGCTGCCGGGTTCGAGCTCGCGGGCGATCGCCGGCAGGGCGAAGTTGAGGATCGTATTGTCGATCGACACGAGCAGCACGGGCAGCATCAACACGACGAGCGCCGCCCAGCCGCGCCAGCCGGCACGCGGACCATCGGTCGCGATCGCATCTGTCGACAGGCTCATGGTCGGCATCCTTGTGCAGGGGGGTGGGAAGAACCCGCGCCCCTCGACCGAAGCCGAGGGGCGCGGGCATTCATCGGCGGATCAGGCCTCAATGAGCTCGATCTGGCGGATCACGCGCGCGTCGATCGCCGAACCGATGGCGTCGACAACGCTCTCCGGGACGCGCTTGTCGACAGTCACGACGCTGAGCGCCTCGTCATCGCTCCCGCGCGAGACCTGCAGGCCGTCGATGTTGATGCCGTTCTCGCCGAACTGCTCCGCGTAGACCGCGACGACGCCCGGCCGGTCGCGGTACAGGATGACGAGGTGGTGGTCGGCGAGCGGCGCGTCGAGCTCGTAGCCGTTGATGCCGACGAGCTTCTGCACCATGCGCGTGCCCGCGAGCGTGCCGGCGACACTCAGCACGGTGCCGTCGGCGAGCGTGCCCGTGAGGGTCGTCAGGTTGCGGAACTCGGGGCTGTCCTTCTCGACGGTCAGGCGCGTGTCGATGCCGCGCTGCTCGGCAAGCACCGGCGCGTTGACATACGACACCTTCTCGCTCACGGTGCCGGTGAGGATCCCCTTGAGCGCCGCGAGCTTGTACACGCTCACGTCGTAGTCGGCGAGCTCGCCGCGCACGTCGATCTCGAGGCTCGTCAGCGCACTGCGCGAGATGCCGGAGAACACCTGACCGAGCTTCTCGACGAGGTCGATGCCGGGGCGCACGAACGGGTCGATCACACCGCCGGCGACGTTGACCGCGTCCGGCACGAGATCGCCTTCCAGCGCGAGCTTCACCGACCGCGCGACCGAGACCCCGGCCTTCTCCTGCGCCTCGACGGTGGATGCGCCCAGGTGGGG
>JAJYSF010000035.1 GCA_021793715.1 Actinomycetes bacterium | reverse complement strand
GACGCCGAGCAGCGTGCGCGCGACGTGGTCACGCGGGCACTGGGCCGCGACGTCGTCGACCGAGCGTTCATCACGCCCTCGACGCACGCCGGGGTGCGTCTCGTTTCCGTCGAGCTCGCGGCGACATATCCGCTCGTCGGGCTCTTCGGGATCCCGGCAGGAAGCCTGGTGAGCGCACGTGCGCCGGTCGAGATCGTCGGATGAGCGCGGCAGCGCGCCGCTGGAGTTCATCGTCGCGGGGCTCGTCCTCCTCGTGCCGATCGTCTACCTCGTCATCGCGCTCGCTGCCGTCCAGAACGCCGCGCTCGGGACCGAGGCCACGGCACGGTTCGTCGCACGTACGCTCGCATCGGGGACGGACGTGCCGCCCGAGCTTGTGCGCGACACGATCGCGTCGGCGTACGGGTTGGATCCGCACCGGCTCAAGGTCGACATCGCCTGCGTACCGAGATCCGACCCCTGTCCGGCGGCCGGAGCGACGATCGTCGTGAGCGTCTCCGACACCGTCGCGCTGCCGCTCGCTCCCGAGGTGCTCGGGATCGCCGAGGCGCTGAGCGTTCCCGTGTCGGCGACGAGCACCTACCGCGTCGAGCGGCTGGCGGAGATGGAATGAGTCCCGTCGCAGATGACGAGAGGGGAAGCATCCTCCCGCTGACGATCGGATACGCGGTTCTCGCGCTCGCGATCGTCCTCGTGAGCGTCAACGCGATCTCCCTGTTCGTCGCACAGAAGCGCGTCGACGCGCTTGCTGACGCGTCGGCGCTCGCCGCCTCCGACGGATTCGAGATCGTCGCAGAGGAATCCGGAGCGGCGATCGTGCTCGACCACGGCCAGGCCGCCGCGCTCGCCGAGGACATCGTCTCCGTGTCGCCGGTCGAGGCTCACCTGGTCGAGCTGACCACGCTCGACGGATCCACCGCGCGCGCCACCGTGTCGATCGCGTGGCGACCGTTCCTCGTTTCGACGTTCCTCCCGGGCGAGGTCGTGCTGACCGGGACCGCGACCAGCCGGGCGTCGCTCGCTGGCTGAAGCGTCTTACGCGATCTGCGACTGATCGCGGATCATGCGTGCGATGTCGCTGCGGAGGTGCACGAAGTCGTCGTCGGCGCGGGTGGTGACCTGGTCGCGCGGCCGCGGCAGATCGACGTCGACGGTCGCGACGATCGTGGACGGCGACTTCGACAGCACGAGCACCTGATCCGCGAGATACACGCTCTCGTCGATGTCGTGCGTGACGAAGAGGATCGTCATCCCGAACTTCTCCCGGACGTCGAGCATCAGATCCTCGAGCTCGGCGCGCGTCTGCGCGTCGACCGACGCGAACGGTTCGTCCATCAGCAGGATCCGCGGGCGATACGCGAGGGCGCGCGCGATCGCGACGCGCTGCTGCATGCCGCCGGACAGCTGCCACGGGTACTTGTCCCCGGATCCGCTGAGCCCGACCGCGGCGAGCGTCTCGTCGACGCGCTCACGGCGATCGGCCTTCGGCATGTCGCGCGGCAGCACGAACGCGATGTTGCTCGCGACCGTGCGCCAGGGAAACAGCGATCGGCTGTAGTCCTGGAACACGAGTGCGAGGTCGCGCGGGACGCCGTCGACCGGTTCGCCGGCGAGAAGCACCTCGCCGCGGGTCGGCTCCATGAGCCCCGACAAACACCGCAGCATCGTCGTCTTACCGCAGCCAGAGGGACCGACGATCGAGATGAACGCGCCCTCGGGGACGACGAAATCCAGTCGCCCGATCGCCTCGTGCCGCTGTCTGCCCTCGTAGACGTGGCCGAGGCCCTCGATGGTCAGCAGGTCGGTCATGACGCTCCTTCTCGTGAGCCCCGGTGCCAGCTGGTCACCCGCGACTCCACCAGGGCGAGGATCGCGTTGAGAACGTAGCCGAGGATCCCCAGTAGCAGGATTCCCGCCCACATGTCCTCCATCTGATACGTGCGCTGTGCGCCGAGGATGACGTTTCCGATTCCGTCTGGCAGTCCGACCATCTCCGAGATCACCATGATGATCAGGGCGACGGAGAGGCTCACGCGCATCCCGGCGAAGATCTTCGGGGCCGCGCTCGGCAGGATCACGCCGAAGAACACCTTGCGCTTGTCGAACTCGAACACGCGACCGGTGTCGAGGTGCAGCTGCTCGACGCTCCGCACGCCGTCGATCGTGTTGAGCACGACGGGCCAGATCACCGTGAACACGATGAGCGAGATCCGCATCTCCGAACCGAAGCCGAGCAGGATCAGGAAGATCGGGATGAGCGCGGGCGGCGGGATCGCCCGCACGAAGTGGACGATCGGCTCGACGTAGTCGCCGACCGCCTTGCTGCGGCCGATCGCGACGCCGAGCAGCACGCCTAGCACGACCGCGAGCGACCATCCGCCGAGCATCCGGCTGAGGCTCGGCACCACCTGTGACCCGACGGTCTCTGTGAGGAAGAGCGACGTCGCGGGCCCGGAGAACCAGAGTTCGACGAAGCGCCGGATGATCGCGGAGATCGGCGGGAAGAAGAGCGACTCGGCCAGGCGCGCGGCGATCTCCCACACGACGCCGAGCGCGAGAAGCGCGCCCCAGCGGATCGCGAACTCTCCGAGGCGACCTGAGCCGCGTCTCACGCGGCGCGGCACGGCTGTCCATGAGGTGTCAACGCCAGCCATCACGCCTCCTTCCCCGCGGAGCGCAGCGCGGGTTGCCACGACAGGAAGCGCCGCTCGATGAGCACCAGGATCCCGTTGACGATGAGGCCGATGAGCCCGGCGATGATCGTCGAGGCATAGACGAGATCCGGCCGGTTGCCGGTCGCACTGGCGTCGAGCATCCACCGGCCGAGTCCGTCGGAGGCGCCCGCGAGCAGCTCCGCGCTGACGGCCACGATGAGCGCGACAGACGCCGCGATCCGGATTCCGGTGAAGATGAACGGAGCCGCGCTCGGCAGGGAGACCGCGAACAGCGTCGCGACGCGGCCGCGTCCGAAGCTCTTGGCGGTGAGCTTCGCGACGGGGTCGACGTCGTGCATGCCGTAGATCGTGTTGAACAGCACTGGCCATGAGGTCGAGAACACGATCAGCGCGATCTTCATCTCCGCGTCGTTTCCGAGCACGAGCATCGCGACAGGGATGAGCGCGACCGACGGGATCGGGCGGATGAACTCGATGATGGCCTGACTCGCCGAATACGCGCGCCGGGACGATCCGAGCAGCACCCCGATCGTGACCGAGACGAGGAAGCAGATCACCAACCCGATCGCCCACGCGTAGAGCGTGGCGGCCACCGCGCTGAGGAACGCCGGATCGATCAGCAGCTGACCGACGCGCAGCAGCACGAGGGATGTCGGCGGCAGGAACGTCTCGCTCACGATGCCCGAGCGCGAGATGACCTCGGCAACGGCGAAGAGGACGATGAAACCCACGGCTCCGCGACGGAACGCCGTGCCCCGGGACGTGCGGGTCACGTGAAGATCACTCGCCCTGCCATGCGTACTGCGACAGATCCTCGACCGGCGAATCGATCAGCCCGTACTCGAGCATCAGCTCCTGAGTGAGTTCGGCGCCCTCGACGCTCGGCGTGCCGTCCTCGACGAAGCTCGGCAGCACCAGCTCTTCGGCGATCTCGGGTGTCAACGTCGTAAAAGTCGGCAGGATGTCGACGACGACCTGGGGGTCGTCAATCGCGAGCTGCGTCGCTTTGTCCATGGCTCGCACGAACGCGTCGACGACCTCGGGGTTCTCTTCTGCCCACGCCTTCGACGCGTCCCACGTGATCAGCGGACTGTTCTCCTGACGCTCGTTGCAGACGGATGGATCGAACAGGCTCACGAGCCCCTCGGCAGCGCCGATCGTGATGAACGGCTCGGGCACGAACCCGCCCGCGATGCGGTCCTGCAGAACAGCGGCGCCGACCTCGGGGAACGGCACCTCGACGAGCTCGTAGTCGTCGGCGGTGAGTCCGCCCGTCGCGAGGCAGTCGCGCAGCTGGACCTCGGTGGCCGACTGCAGGGTGTTGACCGCGAGCGTCTCGCCGCGGAGGTCCTCGATCGACGAGAATCCGGCGCTCTCGTCGACGAGCAGACCGTTGATGCCGGCCTTACTGGAGTCCGTGCCCTCCCGGACGACGACGACCTCGAGGCCCTGCGCGACGGCCGCGAGCGTGTTCGTCCACGTCGCGGAGGTGAACTCGAGCTCGCCGGAGACGAGCTGCGTCACGCCGACGGCGCCGCCGGCGATCGTCTCGATCGTGACATCCAGGCCCTCTTCTTCGAAGAAGCCCTCCTGGTCGGCGATGTACAGCGGTGCGTAATCACCGGCGGGAAGCGAGCCGACCGTGATGGGAGTCGGGCTGTCCGGATCGGGCGCCTCGCCGCCGCCCGCGGGGGAGTCGGATCCGCCGCAGCCGGCGAGAACGCCGGCGAGCGTCACGACCGCAGCGAGAGCTGCAACACGCGTCAATGGGTGCGTCATGTGGTCCTCATCTCGTCCTTGAGTGTGGAACTCGGGTGAGGATGCGTCTGTCGACGCATCCTCGATCTCAGGTTACCTGAAACGTGCTGCGTCCGGAAGGGGTCAGAGATCACGGAACGGACTCAGACCGCCTGCCCCTCCGCGACCGTCCGGTCCCGCATGACAGCGAGATCGACCTTGCCCGTCGGGCTGCGTTCGAGATCGCGGACGACGAGGATCCGTCGCGGCTTCTTGAAGCCCGCAAGCTCGGCGCCGACGTGGTCGGAGAGCGCTCGCACGTCGAGCTGATCGGGCGTCTCGGTCGCGACGACGGCCGCGACGGACTCTCCCCACCGCGCGTCGGGGATGCCGAGGACGACCGCGTCGTCGATCGATTCGAAACGCATCAGTGATGCCTCCACCTCGGCGGGATAGACCTTCTCGCCTCCGGAGTTCACGACGGCCGCGCCTCGTCCGAGGAGGTCGATCTCGCCGTCCTCGAGTACCCGCACGAGGTCGCCGGCGATGATGTGGCGTTTGCCGCGGATCTCCACGAAGTTCGCCGCGGTCTTCGCGGTGTCCTTGTAATAGCCGCGCGGCATGCCTCCCGTGAAGGCGATCCGGCCCACGGCGCCGGGGATATCCTGCACCTCCTCGCGCTCTTCGTCGAGCACGACGGTGCCCGGCGTCATCACGAATCGCGCTGGCACCTCCGCCGCGGAGCGAGAGATGCTGAGCGCGACCGCGCCTCCTTCGGTCGACGCGAGGATGTCGGAGATCACGAGGTTCGGCGCAAGCCGGTGCAGTCGTCGCTTCGTGTCGTCACTGAATCGCATGCCTGCCGAGATCATCGAGGTCAGCTCAGGCAGCTCTTCGACGCCGAGCTCCTCCGCGGCCTCGAGGAGAGGGATCGCGATCGCATCTCCCGCGACGGCCACCCGCGTGACGCGCTGGTCGATGATCGCGCGCACGGCGCGCGCGGCGTCGAAGCGCGGCATCGGCAGCACGATGATGGATCCGCCCAGCAGCAGCGCGTTGATGACGCTCGTGAGCGCGGTGCCGTGCATATACGGCGAGAGCGCGAGCGCGGCGATCCGTGGGGTCTCGGGATCCGTCGCCATCCGCACCACGTCGTCGGCCGACTCGGGGAGGGGCAGATCGGCGGTGAGATACGCGTTGTAGAGCTGCATCTCGAGCATCTGCTGCACGCCCCACATGGCGGCCTTGGGCGCGCCTGTCGTGCCGCCCGTGTAGATGAAGAACTCCCCGTCGACCGCGTCCTCGTGGGGGAGCGGTGCGAGGTCCGCGATGTCCGCGAAGTCGCGCGCGCCGGGCAGCAGTGGAGCGTCGACGTCCTGCACCTGAAGGAGGGCGACGGGGTTCGTGAGTTCCCCCGTCGCTTCGGCTGCGACCTCGGCGAGACCTGCTCCGTACACGAGAGCCTCGGCATCGCAGTCCTCCAGGAGGGCGGTGACCTCATGCGCGCGGTAACGGAAGTTGAGCGGCACCGGGACGACGCCTACGCGCAGGCAGCCGGCGAAGGCGATGAGCCACTCGGGTCGGTTCTGAAGGAGGATCGCGACCTTGCCGTCGCGAGAGATGCCCAGCTCGGCGAGCAGGGCGGCGAAGCGCGCGGCGGCGTCATCGAACTCGGCGTTCGTGAGCGTGCCCTCGCCCACCGTGACGATGGCGGGGAGATCCGGTGCGGCCAGCGCGATCCGGTGCCAGAGATCTGCGTAGTGTCCCTGCATGGCGTCAGTCCAGCGGAGCGAATGTCGGGCCGGATGGCTGGGTGTGCGGCGCGAGCTCGGCGTTCCAGACATCGCGGATCTCCTCTGCGCTCCAGCCGTCATCGCGGTCTCGCGTCTCGAGCGGAACCGGATGGGCGAAGAGGGTGAGGCGGTCGCCGCCGATACCGATGGCCTGCCCGGTCACGTCCGCGGATTCCTCGGAGACGAGCCAGACGATCAGCGGCGCGACGTCGTCGGGGGATCCGAGTGCGTGTTCGCGGCGGATCACCCGAGGAAGCTCCTAGACGCGCTGGACGCCCTCCCACGCCTCGGCGTAGATCGGGATCGTGCCCGTCATGGCGGTCATGGCCGTCGGGATGACCGCGTTGACCGCGACGCCGGCGCGTTCGAGTTCGAGCGACCAGGTGCGAGCCATCGCGACGATGCCCGCCTTGCATGCCGAGTACGCGGTCTGCCCGAAGCTGCCGAACTGCCCGGCTGGCGAGCCGATCAGGATGATCCGCCCGCCGTGACCCGCGTCGCGGAAGTGCGTCGCGGCCGCGCGCCCACAGGTGAAGGCCCCGCGCAGGTGGGTGCGCACGACCGTGTCGAACTCGTCGTCGGTCGTCTTCCACAACACGCGGTCGCGCAGGACGCCCGCGTTCGCGATCATCGCGTCCAGGCGCCCGAACTCGTTAACGGCTGCCGCAACGAGCTGATCGGCGGTCTCGGCGGATCCGACGGGTGCCACGACCACGGCCGCTCGTCCGCCCGCCTCGCGTGCGAGCGCCGCAGTCTGCTCCGCCGACTCTTTGTCGACGTCATTGACGACGACCGCGGCGCCGGCGCGAGCGAGCGCGACGGCGTACGAGCGTCCGAGTCCGCGACCGGCTCCCGTCACCACCGCGACGCGCCCGGTCAGCTCGATCGAGCCGCTCATGCGTAGTACCTCAGCACCATGTCGGCGACGCACGCCGGCTTGGATCCGCCCTCGATCTCGAAGGTGGCGCGCGGGGCGACCTGGTAGCCGCCCGGAACCTCCTCGACGCGCAGAACCTCGCCCGACACGCGGATTCGCGCCCCGACAGGAACGGGAGCGGGGAACCGGAGTCGGTCGAGCCCGTAGTTGATGCCCACCCCGACGCCGGTCACCTCGAAGACCTCCGCCATCAGCGGAACGACGAGGCTGAGCGTGAGGTAGCCGTGCACGATCGTCTGTCCGAAGGGCGTCTCCCGCGCGAAGTCCGGGTCGATGTGCACCGGGTTGCGATCCCCGGACAGGTCGGCGAACGCCTGCACGTCGTCCTGCGTGACGACTCGCCATGACGAGGGGCCGAACGTGCGTCCGGCCGCCGACGGCAGATCGTGTAGTGGGATGGTCAGGGTTCCCGCGGGTTGCGAGGTCATGCGTCCTCCTCAGCAGCGACGTTGCAGACTGGATAAGA
>JAJYSF010000034.1 GCA_021793715.1 Actinomycetes bacterium | reverse complement strand
ATCTCGTCCTGCTCGGTGCGGCGCACGACGAGCACCTTCTCGACCGTCGCCTGTACGCCCTCGCCGCGGTCGCTCAGCGCCTCGTCGACGTTCACCTTCAGTGCCGAGGGGCGGCCCTTGCGATACCCGCCGTCGGCGGTGATCACGACCTTCGCGCCCGCATCGTCGATGCGCGCGCGAAGGCTGTCGGCGCTGAATCCGCCGAAGACCACCGAGTGCACGGCGCCGAGCCGAGCGATGGCGAGGAGCGAAGCGATCGCTTCGGGGATCATCGGCAGGTACACGGCGACGCGGTCGCCCTGACCCACGCCGAGCTCGGTGAGCACATTGGCCAGACGCTTGACCTCGTCGGTGAGCTGCGCGTAGGTGATCGTGCGGGTGTCGCCGGGTTCGCCCTCGAAGTGATACGCGACGCGGTCACCGCGGCCTGCCTCGACGTGACGGTCGAGGCAGTTGTAGGCGACGTTGAGCTCGCCGTCGCCGAACCACTTGGCGAACGGCGGGTTGCTCCAGTCGAGCACGTCGGAGAACGGCTTGTGCCAGTGGAGGAGCTCTCGCGCCTGCTCGCCCCAGAACCGCACGCGGTCGGAGTTCGCGTCGTCGTAGATCTCCGGACCGACTATCGCGTTCTTCGCGAACTCGGGCGACGGTGCGAATCGGCGGTCCTCGTTCAGAAGGTGATCGATCTGCTGAGACATGGTCTGCTCCTTTGCGACGTGCTGATCCGGGGACCTCGCGCACGCGGCGAGGATCCCTGAGTACGACGCTACGGCTTCGGGGAGGTCCGCGACTACCTCCGAAAGTGGGGTGGGCGTGTCGTCGAGTGCGATCGTCTCGTCCACAGCCGGTCGGAAGCGTGCGTTATCTGAGGAATCACGGGGCGACGAGCGCAGACGGAACGTCACCGCTCTAGCGTCGCCGTCATGTCGAATCCCTTCATCGCTGAGCGCCGGACGGCGAATCACGCGACCGTGCCTCGCGGCGATGACGCGGCGTTCAGCGCGCGGGAACTCGACGCGTACGGACCGCTCGCCCCCTTCGTCGCGGACGAGCGGGTGACGGACGTGTTCGTGAACGGATCCGCGGGGCTCTTCGTCGACAGGGGGTCCGGACCCGAGCGGGTCGAGGAGTGGCGGGCGTCCGAGCGCGAAGTGTACGACCTCGCCACGGACCTCGTCGGATACGGCGGGCGCCACGTCGACGATTCGGCTCCCCTCGTGGATGTCCGCATGCCGGGCGGCGCGCGTGTGCACGTCGCGCTCTCGCCGATCGCGACGTCCGGAACGGCGATCTCGATCCGCGTGCCGCGTCTCGGCCGGATCGACCTCGGGGGCCTCGCCGCGGGCGGGACATTCTCCGGCGCGGCGCGCGATTGGCTCTCGCGTCTCGTCGCCGAGCGCGCGAACCTGTTGATCACCGGCGGAGCCGGCTGCGGGAAGACGACGCTGCTTGCCGCTCTGCTCGGCGCCGCGCCTCCGCACGAGCGCATCGTCACGATCGAGGATGTCGCCGAGCTGAGACTTCCCCATCCGCACCACGTCGCGCTCGAGGCTCGGCAGGCGAACCGCGAGGGGGCCGGGCAGATCGGGCTGGCCCGCCTCGTCCGCGAGAGCCTCCGAATGCGCCCGGACCGCATCGTCGTCGGGGAGTGTCGCGGCGACGAGATCAGAGACCTGCTCACCGCGCTCAATACGGGACACGACGGGGGAGCGGGCACCCTCCACGCCAACGGGATCGCGGATGTGCCGGCACGACTCGAGGCGCTCGGCGCGCTCGGCGGCTGGGACGCGCAAGCGGTGGCTCGCCAGGCGTCGAGCGCGTTCGACGTCGTGCTGCACCTCGCGCGCGACGGGTCGGGGGCGCGGCGCCTGGACGCCGCCGGCACGTTTCGCTTGAGCGGAGATCGCCTGGAGATCGAACGGGTGACGCCATGGGAGTGACCGCGCGGACGACGGGGGACGCAGCCGGGACGCTCCGGTCGCTCGCAGTGCTGCTCACGGCGGGCGGAGGGCCCTCCTCCTCGTGGCGCCACCTGGCAGACAGTGGCGACGCCGTCGCCGAGCGCATCGTGGCGCGCTTCGATGAGGGGACGCCGATCGTGCCGGCCATCGCGGCCGAGCGAACGGGCGACGCGGCGTGGGGCGATGTCGCCGCGGCCTGGGAGGTGGCCGCCACCGTGGGGGCCCCGCTCGCGGACACGCTGCGGTCGGTTGCCGATGCTCTGCGGGACGCCGTCGAGGTGCGAGACGACATCCGCGTCGCGCTCGCCGAGCCGGCGGCGTCGGCGCGGTTGATGCTCTGGCTGCCGCTGCTCGGCGTCGTCGTGAGTGCCGGGCTCGGCCTCGACACCTTCTCCGTGCTCTTCGGCACGACCGCCGGCATCGTCTGCCTCGTGGGCGGGATCCTGCTGGTCGCGTGCGCACGCGTGTGGACGACACGGCTCGTGCGACGCGCGCAGCCTCCCGACGGCACGCCGGGGATGCATGAGGAACTGCTTGCGTCTGCGCTGTCCGGTGGCGTCTCGGCGGCGCGGGCAGACGAGGTGCTCACGGCCTGCGAGGAGTGGTCCGATTCGATCGGCACGGACACCGCGGAGGTCGACAGGGTCCTCGCCCTGTCCCGGGCCTCAGGCGTGCCTGCAGTGGAGCTTCTCCGCGCGGCGGCCGCCCATGCGCGACACCGTGCGCGCACGGCGGGGCGGCTCGCGGGCGCGCGGCTCGGCTCGCGGCTGCTGCTCCCGATGGGGCTGTGCAGCCTGCCCGCCTTCCTGCTGCTCGGCGTCGCGCCGATGCTGCTCAGCGTCGTCGCCGCGACGCCGCTGCCCACGTTCGCCGGATGACCCGACGAACCCACTGAGAAGAAGGGAAGACCGAATGAGAGACCTCTGGACGAACGAAGAGGGGGCATCGACCGCCGAATATGCGATCGTGACGATGGCCGCCGTCGCGATCGCGGGCGTCCTCGTCGCCGTGATGAGATCGGGCGCCGTGCGCTCGCTCATCGAGGGCATCGTGGAACAGGCGTTGCAGGTGCCATGACCCGTCGCCGGCACAGCGACCGCGGCTCCGCGTCGGCGGAGTTCGCGGTCGCGCTCCCCGCGATCGTCGCCGTCATCGCGATCGCCGCGGCGGCACTGACGGTCGGTTCGACCCACGTGCGCCTCCAGGACGCGGCGGCCGATGCGGCACGCCTCGCCTCCCGTGGCGAACCCGAACGCGCGGCGGGAGTGGTCGCGTAGTCCGTTGCGGGCGCGGCCGCGGCGATCGGATCCGACGGCGACCTCGTGTGTGTCACCGCGACGGCCGAGGTTCGTATCGCCGCGATCGCCGTCCCCGTCGTGGCCAGAAGCTGCGCGCTGGACGGCGGCCTGTGATGGCCGGCACCGTCGTCGCGGCCGGCGCGATCGGGTTCACCGCGGCGCTCGCGCTCGGGCTGGCCGCCGTGGGCGGTGCAGCCGGCGAGAGCCAGCGCGTGGCGGGCGTCGCGGACGCGGTGGCCCTCGCCGCGGCAGACGCGGCCGCAGGGTTCGCAAGCGGTGCGCCGTGCACGCGTGCGAGCGATGTCGCGAACGCCGCCGGCGTCGATGTCGCCTCTTGCGTCGTGGACGACCTCACGGCGACCGTCGAGGTCGTCGGTTCGTTCGCGCGGATCCCGCTGTCCGCGCGCGCCAGAGCGGGCCCGCCTCCGTGAGCTCCCGCATGGCCGACGCGCGCGCCGCCCCCCAGACAGCGGTGTGTATGGTGTGCAACGAAGAAAGGACCCGCTTTGGCAGACGGCAAGAAACTCGTCATCGTCGAGTCGCCCACCAAGATGCGCTCGATCCAGGGCTACTTGGGGGACGACTACGAGGTGCTCAGCTCGGTCGGTCACATCCGCGATCTCGCCGGCAAGCGCGACATTCCTGAGAAGGACCGCGCCCGGTACGGGAAGTATTCGATCGACATCGAGAACGGGTTTGCGCCGTACTACGTCGTGAGCGACCGCAAGACGAAGACGGTCGCCGAGCTGCGTCGCGCGCTCAAGGGTGCGAGCGAGCTCGTGCTCGCAACGGATGGTGACCGCGAGGGCGAGGCGATCGCCTGGCACCTGCTCGAGACGCTGAAGCCGAAGGTCCCCGTCAAGCGCATGGTGTTCCACGAGATCACCAAGGACGCGATCGAGAAGGCCGTCGAAGACACTCGCGAGCTCGACACGTCGCTCGTCGACGCGCAGGAGACGCGGCGTCTGCTCGACCGGCTGTACGGCTGGGACGTCTCGCCCGTGCTGTGGCGCAAGGTCGGATCCGGCAGCTCGGGCCAGGCGCTGAGCGCCGGCCGCGTGCAGTCTGCCGCGACGCGCATGGTCGTCGACCGAGAGCGTGAGCGAATGGCCTTCGTCTCCGCGAACTACTGCTCGATCACGTCGACGGCTGATTACGACGGAACCGCCTTCTCGATCCGCCTCGCGCGCATCGACGGTGCGTCGCTCGCTTCGGGGCGCGACTTCGACGACGAGGGCAACCTGAAGAAGGCCGTCGTCGTTCTTGACGAGACGCAGGCGACGTCGCTTGCCTCCGCGATCGATCAGGCCGGATCCGCGGAGGTCCGCGCGGTCGAAGCGAAGCCCGGAACGCGGCGCCCCTATGCGCCGTTCACGACGTCGACGCTGCAGCAGGAAGCCGGCCGCAAACTCGGCATGACGGCGAAGATCGCGATGTCGGTGGCGCAGAGTCTGTACGAGCGCGGCTACATCACCTATATGCGTACGGACTCGACGAGCCTCAGCGCGCAGGCCGTCCAGGCTGCGCGCTCGCAGGCGGTCGCGCTGTACGGTGACCGGGCGGTGCCCGCGAAGCCTCGCGCGTACGCGTCGAAGTCGAAGAACGCGCAGGAGGCGCACGAAGCGATCCGCCCCTCCGGCGACACGTTCCGCACGCCGAAGCAGGTCGCCGGTCAGCTCGGTCGCGATGAGCAGCGCATGTACGACCTGATCTGGAAGCGCACGGTCGCGAGCCAGATGAGCGACGCCAAGCTCGAGACGACGACGATCACCTTCGGGCTGACCGCCGCTGAACAGCAGCTCGAGTTCACCGCGTCCGGAACCGTCTACACGTTCAAGGGCTTTCTCGAGGCATACGAAGAGGGCGCCGACGAGAAACGGTTCGCGGGCGACGAGGATAGGAACCAACAGCTGCCGCAGGTCGCGTCCGGCGACGTTGTCGCGGTCCGCGACTCCGAGGCGAAGAGCCATCAGACGTCACCGAAGCCGCGCTACACGGAGGCCACTCTCGTCAAGGCGCTCGAAGAGCGGGGGATCGGGCGGCCCTCGACGTTCGCGAGCATCATCGGCGTGATCCTCGACCGCGGCTACGTGCGCAAGCGCGGCCAGGCGCTCGTCCCCACGTGGCTCGCGTTCAGCGTGATCCGGTTGCTCGAGAGGCACTTCGGCGCGCTCGTCGACTACGACTTCACCGCGACACTCGAGGAGGACCTCGACCGCATCGCGCGTGGCGAGGCCGACCGTGCCGAGTGGCTGCACGACTTTTACTTCGGTGGCGAGGGATACCCCGGTCTGCGGACCATCGTGGACGATCTCGGCGAGATCGATGCGCGTGAGCTCAACGCCACGCGGATCACCGACGTCGCCACCCTGCGGTTCGGAAAGTACGGCCCGTACCTCGAGATCACGGATGCGACGAACCCCGACGCGGATCCGCGTCGGATCAACGTGCCCGAAGACCTCGCGCCCGATGAGCTCACGAGCGAGAAGGTGCAGGAGCTGATCGACGCCCCGGTCGCCGGAAACCGCGTACTCGGTGAGAACCCGGACAACGGTAAAACGATCATCGTGAAGGACGGCCGCTTCGGCCCGTACCTCGAGGAGACGGAGCCGGAAGAGACCGAGGTCGACACCGCCACCGGCGAGGTGACGGACGCCCCGGCGAAGAAGACCACGAAGAAGAAGGCCGCGCCGAAGCCTCGTCGCGCGTCGCTCTTCGCGTCGATGTCGCCCGACACGATCGACCTCGACACCGCGTTGCGGCTGCTGAATCTGCCGCGCACGGTCGGCGAGGATCCCGAGAGCGGCGAGCCGATCACGGCGCAGAACGGTCGTTACGGGCCTTACCTCAAGAAGGGCACCGACTCGCGCTCGCTCGAGACGGAGCAGCAGATCTTCGACCTCACGCTCGACGAGGCGCTCGAGATCTACAAGAAGCCGAAGTACGGAGCCCGTCGCGCGGCGACGGCGCTGAAGGACTTCGAGAAGGAGGATCCGACGAGCGGCAAGGCCGTGCGGATCCGCGATGGTCGCTTCGGGCCGTACGTGACCGACGGTGAGACGAACGCCACGGTCCCGCGCGGAACCGATGTGGCCGACGTCGATTTCGAGACGGCCGTGCAGCTCCTCGCGGACAAACGCGCGAAGGGGCCAGCGAAGAAGCGGGGTGCGAAGAAGGCTCCCGCGAAGAAAGCGGCAAAGAAGACGACGAGCGCCTCGCGCTCGGAGGCCGCGAAGAAGGCCGCCGCCACTCGCGCGGCGAACAAGGCGGCACGCGCCGCAGAGAACGGATGAGCGGCGACGCGCGCGGCCTCTGGGTCACGTTCGAGGGCGGCGACGGCTCGGGCAAGACCACCCAGGCCGAGCTGCTGCGCGCGTGGTGCGAGGACGAGGGGCATCGTGTCGCCCGCACCCGTGAGCCGGGCGGCACGGACGTCGGGCAGACGATCCGCGAGCTCGTCCTGCATCACCGCGGCGACATCGGGCCGCGCGCGGAGGCCTTGCTCTTCGCCGCAGACCGCTCGCATCACGTGGCCACGCTCGTCGAGCCGGCTCTCGCCCGCGGCGAGGTCGTGATCCAGGACCGCTACCTCGACTCGTCCGTCGCGTACCAGGGCGCGGCGCGCTCGCTCGGCGCCGATGAGGTGCGCGAGCTGTCACTCTGGGCGACCGGAGGTGCGCTGCCGGACGTCACGGTGCTGCTGGACCTCGATCCTGTCGCCGCGCGCGCCCGTCTCGACGCGGACGACAAGCCGTTCGATCGGCTCGAGGCCGAGCAGGACGACTTCCACGCGCGGGTCCGAGACGCCTATCTCGCGCTCGCGGAGGCCGACCCCGAGCGGTTCCTCGTCCTCGACGCAACCGCTTCCGCGGAGGACCTCGCCGCGCGGATCCGCGAGCGCGTCGAGCCGCTGTTGTGAGATACTAGGCACGTACGCGGATCCTGCGTGCCGGACGGGACGACCTGTTCGACTGCCTGCATCTCGGGGACGGCCCCGGTGGGAGAGGATCCCCGCATGGAATGGATCGTGTTGATCGCCTCGGGTCTGCTCGAGGCGGTGTGGGCCACCGCGCTGTCGGCCTCCAAGGGCTTCCGGAAGCTGTGGCCGTCGGTGCTGTTCGTCATCTCGCTGGCCGCGAGCATGGCGGGGCTCGCGTACGCGATGAACGCGATCCCGACGGGAACCGCCTACGCGGTGTGGGTCGGGATCGGGGCCGTGTTGACAGTCGTGATCGCCGTGCTCCGTCGGGAAGAGCGGATGACGATCCTGCGCGGAGCACTGCTCGCGTTGCTCGTCGCGAGCGTCATCGGGTTGAAGGCGGTGTCCTGATGCACTGGGTGATCCTCTTCGTCAGCGCCGTGCTCGAGGCCGTCTGGGCGACGGCGCTCGGAGCGAGTGATGGCCTTTCGCGGCCCGTTCCGACCGCGGTGTTCCTCGTCGCTCTCGTCGCGAGCATGATCGGACTCGAGATC
>JAJYSF010000033.1 GCA_021793715.1 Actinomycetes bacterium | reverse complement strand
GCTGACATGCACGACGATGGTGCGCGCATTCGCGTCGACGACGTCGGCGCTGTCGACCGCGACAGGCGCCGCGGCATTGTCCTCGTTGTCGGTCTCCTGCGCCTCGGGCTCGGCAGTCTCAGCGAGGTCGTCCGATGCCTCGATCGATGCCTCGCCGGGGGCCCCGCCGCCGAATGCATCGCCGGCTGCCGCGGGGACCGACGGGTTCGTCGTCACCACACCTACCGCAATGACGACAGTCACGGTGGCCGCTGCGATCCCGGCCGTGACGAGCCCGCCGATGGTCCAGGCTGCGCCCGCCGAGCTCGTGCTCGAGCTACCGCCTCCCGCGGATCCGCCAGCCGTTGCCGATCCGCCAGCGACGAACGCGGCGCCTGCCGCAGATCCTCCCTCGATGACGGCTGGTGGCATCGCGGCCAGGGCGACGACAGCCTCGCTCCCGCGCTGCACGGCGGCGAGGTAGGCCGTCGACGCCGGGATCCCGATCGCGAGGGGCAGCAGGATCATCGCCAGGCGACTGCCGACGTCCTTGGCCTCCGAGGCGACGAGCGAGCATCGCGCGCACGCATCGAGGTGCTTCTGGAGCTTCGCGCGGTCACGGGATCCGAGATTGCCGCGGGTATGTGCGCCGAGACGCTCGATGGTCCACTGATGGTCGGATCCGTCTTCGAGCGCCGCGAGGTGCGCCTGGATCCAGGCTTCGCGCAGGCCTTCGCGAGCGCGCGTCGCGAGCTGGGAGACCGCGGTCGGCTTGATCCCGAGGAGGGGAGCGGTCTCGCGAGGCTTGAGGCACTCGACTTCCGTGTACCAGAGGACCTCCTGCCACCTGGTCGGGAGACTCCGGAAGGCGGTGTGAGTGATACCGCGATCGAGGGCGGCCTCGGCGGCGCGCTCCGTGCTCTCGGGATCCTCGACGTCATCCGCGTCGTCGAGCGAGACGTCGACGCGCGAGCGACCCCAGCTGGCTGCCGTGTTGCGGATCGCTGTGAAGAGATACGCACGGAACGAGGCCGTCGGTCCGCCGCCTCGGCGCACGGTCTGGAAGATCTTGGCGTAGGCCTCCTGCACGAGGTCGTCGGCGTCGATGCTTTCCGAGATGCTCCGCGCGGCGACGATGCCGGAGCGGTAATGGCGGGCCCAGAGCTCTCCGAACGCGGCAGTGTCGCCTGATCGGGAGCGCAGGACGAGATCGGCGTCCGAAACGTGCGCGACGTCGGCGACGTCGCTCTCGTGCGTTTCGGGCATGACTCTCCTGCTGATTTCGGGCCACGACGATTCTGCCTCGTTCGCGCCGTCATTGCCACCGGACCCATGAACCTCTCGGAAGATTTATTCTCTGATCGTCGTGTCCTGTGCGCGCGAGACAAATCTTCGCGAAGTCGCGTCATAAAACGGCGTCCGTTGCGTCTCATGGGTGAGAGAGGCGTAGCTCGGCATCCGGGGGGAGTAAGACCGAGCCACCGCGGGCGGGAGCCCACGGAAAGAGGCGGCCCGTGTTCGATCGAACATGAGCCGCCTCACTGGTTGCGTCTGCTGGCGTCAGCTCTTCGCGAGTGTGCCGATCTCGTCACCGCTGGAGTTGAACACCGTCATCGTTTCGTCGGCGATCTGAACGGAATCCGCGCCGCGGAGCCAGTCGTCGACGTTCATGCAGCCCTTCAGGGTTGCCACGCCCACACGGTCCAGGACGATGCGGTCATCTTCGACCTCGTACGTGCCGCCGAAGCCATTACACCCATCGTTTCCCTCGAACGTGCCGTCGTCTGAGAACGAAATGAACGGGTCGCCCGCCTCCGAGCTTGCGAAGGTCGCACCAACGTAATCTGCGGGTTCCATCGTGCCTCCCTCGGAGCCAGCGGTCGTTGCGCAACCGGCGAACGCGAACGCCGCTGCGCCAATGAACAGCGCGGGAACGAGACGTCGTGTCCTCATGATGTGCCTCCCAATGTCGAGACCGCCGGTGAGGCGGAAAAATACCGCGGGTTCCCATTTTACCCTGACCTCTAGTAATGTGGCGGTGCTATGTCTGCGCTGGGGATGCGCTGAGTTCTGCAGGCGGGCTGGCACAGACCACAGTGAAACGGCGACGAAGTCGCCACGAAACCATGGGGGACCTCCTTGAGCTCCACATTCAAACGAGGCGCGCGTCTGAGCGCCATCGGTGCCGCTGCAGCGCTCGCTGCCGGTGGCCTGATGGTCGCACCGGCGGCCGCCGAAGAAGCGGCCCCGGCTGCGAACCTGGACCAGATCGCCGCTCAGGCGTTCGGGATTCCCGGCGTCGTCGGCGTCACGACCGACAACCAGAGCATCTTCATCAAGGTGCTCGGCGAGTCGGGCGAGGGTGGCATTGCGCCCATGTCGGCGAGCAACGAGCAGAGCGTCAACGACCTCGCGAGCCAGTTCGGCAACGTCCAGGTCGTCGAAGGACAGGCCTTCACGCCCGTCGCGACGAACGACGTGGTGGGTGGCGCGGGCTACATGACCACGGACGACGGGATGACCAGCGCGGGCGCCTGCTCGGTCGGCTTCTCGGCGTGGTCGCCGAACGGCGACCCGGCCATCATCACCGCCGGTCACTGCAACGGCACTGACGACGGCATGCCGAACCTCTTCACGTCGCAGCCGTCGCAGGAGCCCGCTGTCGGCGGCGAGGGTTACACCATCATGGCTGAGCTCGGCACCTGGGGCTACACCCAGTTCGGCGGCCCGGGCAACACCTCCGTTGAGAACCCCTACGACGTCCAGCCTGAAGAGCTCGAGAACGGCACCGACATCGCCGTCATCGACGACATCAACCCCGAGCTGAACCTGCTGCCGTCGGTCACCGACTGGACGACGGCGGGCGAGGACGACCTCGCCAAGTCGGCGACGTCGGTCACGGCCGTTGGCTCGGCCTCGATCGGCGATGAGATTCGCCGCTCGGGCCGCACGACCGGTTCGAAGGTCGGCGTCGTCAACGAAGAGGGCTACACCCTCGTCGGTGACCCGCAGATCGGCTACCACCCGGTCTACGGCTTCAACGCAGAGGCGGCCGGAGACTACGACCTCGCCGTTCCCGGCGACTCCGGCGGTTCGGTTGTCATCGGCAACACGGCCGTCGGCATCACGAGCGGCGCGGGCGAGAACCCGGAGACGGGTAACACCGACCTGTGGTTCGCTGACCTCCCCGACGCGATGGAGCAGCTGCACGCGAACGGTGGCGAGTACCAGGTCGCGCTCGACATCGCCGAGCCCGAGGTCACGAAGGCCTCCGCTGAGCAGGGCACGACGTTCGAGGGCACCGCGCCCGCGAACTCCGAGGTGACCATCGGTGGCGACATCGAGGCCACGGCCACTGCTGACGAGAACGGCAACTTCTCCTTCCCGGCCCCGAACGACACGGGCAGCTTCGACATCACGCTGCAGGCGAAGCAGGGCTACAACGTCTCCGAGACGGTCAACGCGACCGTCAAGACGACGAAGATCCAGCTCGACGCCCCGGCCATCACCGGCCCGGAGAACGAGTCGAAGTCGACCGAGGCCGTCACGGCGATCACCGGCACGGGCCAGCCCGGCGCCGAGGTGACGCTGCAGGGCGACGTCGAGGGCACCGCGACGGTCGGCGACGACGGCAACTGGTCCGTCGATGTCGAACTCGGCTTCGGCGCTTACACGGTCGGCGCGACGCAGTCGCTCGCCGACTCGACGTCCGACGCGCGCTGGGTCTCCTTCCAGGTCGTTCCCGGTGCCCCGAGCATCGTGACGCCCGAGGACGGCGGCAGCTACGAAGAGGGCATGATCCCGGCCATCACCGGTGAGTCGCCCATCAACGGCGCCACGGTCTCCCTCGACATCGAGGGCCCCGAGGCCGCGCAGGCGACGATCGAGGCAGTCCGCGACGCGGGCGGCGCCGAGGTTGTCGGCGGCGTGTGGTCCGTCGAGCTCCAGGAGCAGCTCGCTCCCGGCACCTACACGATCGCTGCCACGCAGTCGGTCGACGGTGTGACGAGCGACGCGACCTCCGTGACCTTCGAGGTCGTTGCAGCCGGCTCCGGCGGCGGCGACGAGGGTGACGAAGGCGACCAGGGCGGCGAAGGTGATGAGGGCGATGACAACGACCTCGCTCCGACCGGCGCCGACAGCGCCACGACGGTGCTCCCGCTTGCCGGTGGCGCCGCGGTGATCCTTCTCGCTGGTGCGACGCTCCTCGTGGTGCGCCGCGTGACCCGCGCATAAGGCACACTGCCTGAATTACCCGTCGAGGCGGGGTGAGCTCTTCGCTCACCCCGCCTCGCGGCGTTCCCGTGTGATGTTCGCCACTGCTCGACAGGGTATGATCGCCATGTCGCGACTGGCGTCCGAGGTGGGTCACCACCGGGAAGCGGCACACCGAACGGCATTCGACCGCGCGCCTGGGTCGAAGCGAACACCCCACGCCCGCAGAGTCCGTTCTGGAGCATTCATGACTGATTCGCTGTTCAACGCCCCCCTGGCCGACGTCGACCCTGAGATCGCGGCGGTCCTGCAGCGCGAACTCGATCGACAGCGCGGCTTCCTCGAGATGATCGCGTCCGAGAACTTCGTTCCGCTGTCTGTCATGCAGTCACAGGGATCCGTGCTGACGAACAAGTACGCGGAGGGCTATCCGGGGCGACGCTATTACGGTGGCTGCGAAGAGGTCGACATTGCCGAGAGCCTCGCGATCGAGCGCGCGAAGTCGCTGTTCGGATCCGCGTACGCGAACGTGCAGCCGCACTCGGGTGCGTCCGCGAACGCGGCCGTGCTGCACGCGATCGCGCGGCAGGGCGACACGGTGCTCGGGCTGTCGCTCGACCACGGCGGCCACCTCACGCACGGCATGAAGCTCAACTTCTCGGGGCGCCTCTACGACATCGTCGCGTACGGCGTCGACCCCGCGACCTCCCTCGTCGACATGGACGAGGTGCGCCGGCTCGCGCGTGAGTACAAGCCGAAGGTCATCATCGCCGGCTGGTCGGCGTATCCGCGCCAGCTCGACTTCGCCGCCTTCCGTGAGATCGCCGATGAGGTCGGCGCCTACCTGTGGGTCGACATGGCGCACTTCGCGGGCCTCGTGGCCGCGGGCGTCCACCCGAACCCTGTGCCCCACGCACACGTCGTCTCCTCGACGGTGCACAAGACGATCGGCGGCCCCCGCTCGGGCTTCATCCTCACCAACGACGCCGACATCGCGAAGAAGATCAACTCCGCGGTCTTCCCCGGTCAGCAGGGCGGACCGCTGATGCACGTCATCGCCGCGAAGGCCACGGCGTTCAAACTCGCGGCGACCGACGCGTTCGTCGACCGGCAGAAGCGGACGGTGCGCGGCGCCCAGATCCTCGCCGAGCGCCTCACACAGCCTGACGTCGCCGAGGCTGGCATCACGCTGCGCTCGAACGGCACCGACGTGCACCTGGTCCTCGTCGACCTGCGCGACGCGACGATCGACGGCAAACAGGCCGAGGATCTCCTGCACGAGATCCGCATCACCGTGAACCGCAACTCGGTGCCGAACGACCCGCGTCCGCCGATGGTGACCTCCGGGCTCCGTATCGGCACGCCCGCGCTCGCGACGCGCGGCTTCGGCGATGAGGAGTTCACCGAGGTGGCCGACATCATCGCCCGCGCGCTCCTGCCGAATCCCGACGTCGCGGCGCTGCGTGCGCGCGTGACGGCCCTCGCCGACGCCCACCCCCTCTACGACGGGGTCGAAAGCGCCGGCCAGGGCTACGCGGGCTGACCCGACGCTTTCGATGATGAAGGAGCACACATGACCGCACAGGTTCTCGACGGCAAGGCCGCGTCCGCGGCGATCAAGAGCGAGCTCGCCGAGCGAATCGCGGCGCTGAAGGCGCGCGGCGTCACGCCGGGTATCGCGACCGTTCTGGTCGGGGCGGATCCGGCTTCGCAGCTGTACGTCGGAATGAAGCACAAGCAGTCCGCTGCGATCGGGATGAACTCGATCCAGCGGGAACTGCCGGCCGACGCGACGCAGGAAGACGTCGAGGCGCTCCTCGACGAGCTGAACGCGGATCCGACCTGCCACGGCTACATCGTGCAGCTGCCGCTGCCGAAGCACATCGACACCGACCGCGTGCTCGAGCGGATCGACCCGGCCAAAGACGCGGACGGCCTGCATCCGACGAACCTCGGACGGCTCGTGCTCAACGTCAACAGCGAGATCACGACGCCATTGCCGTGCACGCCGCGCGGCGTCATCGAGCTGCTCGTGCGCAACGGCTACGACCTCAACGGCAAGCACGTCGTAGTCGTCGGCCGCGGCGTGACGATCGGACGTTCGGTGGGGCTGCTGCTGACCCGGCGCGATTACAACGCCACGGTCACCCTGACGCACACCGGCACGGTCGACATGTCGGCACACCTGCGCGAAGCCGACGTCATCGTCGCCTCGGCGGGCGTGAAGCACCTCGTCACGGCCGCCGACGTCAAACCGGGCGCTGCGGTGCTCGACGTCGGCGTGACGCGCGAGGAGGACCCGGAGACCGGCAAGCAGAAGGTCTACGGCGATGTGCACCCAGACGTAGCGGAGGTCGCGGGTTACCTCTCGCCGAACCCGGGCGGCGTCGGCCCCATGACGGTCGCACTGCTGATGACCAACGTCGTGGAGGCCGCAGAGCGCTCGCTCGCCTGACGACACACGACTGCGCCCCGCCCCGTCAGTAACGATGGAGGCGGGGCGCAGCGCGTTCAGCCGTTGTGTCGCTCGAGGAAGTCGAACACGTCGCGTTCGCTCACACCGGGGAAGTTCCCGCGGGGGAGCGGGCTGAAGATGTGGGTGTGCACGCGCGCGCTCGGCCAGGCCTTCTGGGACCACCGCGCCGAGACGTCGGGTGAGGGCTTGCGGCAGCACGATTCGTCCGGGCAGCTCGACGTCTCGCGGTTGGTCGTCTCACGCCCGCGCCAGAACCGCGCGTCATCGAACGGGACGCCGACCGTGATCGAATACTCGCCGTGGTCGCGCGTACCGGTCTGCGTGGCGCACCAGAACGTGCCCGCTGGCGTGTCGGTGTACTGGTAGTGCTCGGTCGTGCGGTTCTGGCGCTCGAACGCGCGGCGTGCCGAGAAGTTCCGACAGAGGATCTGCCCTTCGACCGCGCCGGTGACATCCTCCGGCACCGGGAGGCCGTCGTTGACGTACACGCGCTCGATCTGCCCCTCGCTGCCCGCGCGCAGGAAGTGCAGGCGCATGTCGAGATGCTGCGTCATGAGGTTCGTCATGCGCATGCTGGCCGCCTCGTGCGTCACACCGAAGGCGTCACGGAAGTCCTCGACCGCGAGGTTGCGATCCTTCTTCGCCTGCTTCAGGAAGTCGACGCCCGCGGTCTCCGGGATGAGGCAGCACGCGGCGTAGTAGTTGATCTCGAGACGCTGCGCGAGGAAGTCGGCGTACGACGTCGGCGGCTTGTGGCCGAGCAGCCGGTGCGCCATGGCCTGCAGCGCCATCGAGCGCAGGCCGTGACCGCCCGGAATCGAGGCCGGCGGCAGGTAGATGCGCCCGTTCGCGAGATCCGTGATCGAACGCGTCGATGCCGGCAGGTCGTTGACGTAGATGAGCTCGAATCCGAGCCGCTCGGCCATGAGGCTCACGGTGCGGTGGGTCAGGGCGCCGCGCTTGTGACCCGCGGCGGCGAGCTGCTCCTCGGCGAGCGTCTCGATCTCGGGCAGGTAGTTGTTGCGGTCGCGCATGCGCAGCCGGAGCTCGGTGTTCGCGCGAC
>JAJYSF010000032.1 GCA_021793715.1 Actinomycetes bacterium | reverse complement strand
TCCGATCTCGACCGTGCCCGCCGCGTCATCCCCGGGGGCGTGAACTCGCCCGTCCGCGCATACGGATCCGTCGGCGGCACGCCGCGCTTCCTCGCGTCGGCGCGCGGCGCGTACGTGACCGACGCCGTCGGGCGCGAGTACGTCGACCTCGTCGCGACGTGGGGCCCCGCGCTGCTCGGCCACGCGCACCCCGACGTCGTCGCGGCCGTGCAGACCGCCGCGGCGAACGGGTTGTCGTTCGGCGCCCCGACCGAGGGTGAGGTCCGCCTCGCCTCGCTCATCGCGGAGCGCGTGCAGGCGGGCGGCCTCGCCCCCATCGAGGAGGTGCGCCTCGTCTCGACGGGGACCGAGGCGACCATGACCGCGATCCGTCTCGCCCGCGGCGTCACCGGCCGCGACCTGCTCGTGAAGTTCGACGGCAACTACCACGGCCACTCCGACGGGCTGTTGGCGGCCGCCGGATCCGGCGTCGCGACGCTCGCACTGCCCGGCACCGCGGGCGTGCCCGAGTCGCTCGCGGCGTCGACCCTGGTGGTGCCCTACGGCGACCTCGACGCCGTGCGTGAGGTCTTCGCCGCCCACGGCGAGCGCATCGCCGGCATCATCGTCGAGGCGGCGCCCGCGAACATGGGCGTCATCGAGCCGCCGGCTGGATTCAACGCCGCGCTCGCCGAGATCGCGCACGATGCCGGATCCCTGCTCATCGTCGACGAGGTGCTCACCGGCTTTCGCGTACACGCCGCGGGGGAGTGGGGGCGTCAGGTCGAGGCCGGCCACCCCTACGAGCCGGACATCATCACGTTCGGCAAGGTCGTCGGCGGCGGGATGCCGCTCGCGGCGCTCGGCGGCAAGCGCGCCGTCATGGAGCAGCTCGCGCCGACCGGTCCGGTGTACCAGGCGGGAACCCTCTCGGGAAACCCGCTCTCGGTCGCCGCGGGGCTCGCGACGCTCGAGCGGGCGACGCCCGAGGTGTACGCGCATCTCGACCGCGCGGCTGACCAGGTGACCACGGCGCTGTCCGCAGCGCTCGCCGCTGAGGGCGTCGCGCACGCGATCCCGCGGGTCGGGTCGCTGTTCGGTCTCGTGTTCCGCGACGGCAAGCCGGCCGACTACACCTCGGCGAAGGAGCAGGACGCGCACCGCTTCACGCCGTTCTTCCACGCGATGCTCGACGCGGGCGTGCACCTGCCGCCGAGTGTGTTCGAGGCGTGGTTCGTCACCGCCGCGCACGACGACGACGCGCTCGGGCGCATCGTCGAGGCGCTGCCCGCCGCTGCGCGCGCGGCCGCCCGCGCCTGACGCGGGGCGGGGAGGGCCGCGGGAACGGAGATCGACCCGTTTCGAATGTCTGAGGTCCGCCGTAGCGTGTGCCACATGAAATTCGGATTCATCGGAAGCTACGGCAGCCCGGCCCAGCAGGTGCGGCTCGCACGCGAGTGCGAGGCGAACGGGTGGGACGGGTTCTTCACCTGGGACGGCGTCAGTCTCGACGCGGGCGAGTTCGACGCGGGCGCGACGTGGGATCCGTTCGCGCTGCTCGGCGCGGCCGCGGCCGTCACCGAGCGGATCACGCTGGGCGCGATGGTGTTCGCGGTTCCGCGGCGCCGACCGTGGGAGCTCGCGCAGCAGGCACTGACAGTCGACCACCTGTCGGGTGGGCGTCTCGTGCTCCCGGTCGGCGTGGGCGTGCCGATCGACCGGGCGTTCACCTCCGTCGCGGGTCAGCCCACCACGCTGCGCGAGCGCGCAGAGACCCTCGACGACACGCTCGAGTGGCTCGAGCGATCGTGGTCGACCGAGCTGTTCGACTTCGAGGGCAGGCAAGTCACGACGGGCGACTTCCAGTTTCCTCTCGCGCCGGTGGCGGGGAGGATCCCGGTCTGGCCGGTCGCAGTCTGGGACGCGTCGCGTCCGCCGCGACGCAGCCTCGACCGCGCGTTGCGGTGGGACGGCATGGTGCCGCAGGTGCGGGGCGATTCGCCGGAGGACGCGGAAGCGAGCACCGACGACATCGCCGCCCTCGTCGCGTGGGTCGAGGCGCATCGCGCGGCGACGGACGAACCGTTCGAGATCGTCTTCCAGGGGCGCCTCGACGCCGACCGCGCGGTCGCCGCGGAGCAGGCGCGTGCGGCGGCAGATGCGGGCGCGACCTGGTGGATGGACTCATGGTGGGATCCAGCGACGGTCACACCCGAGTGGCTGCTCGAACGCGCGCGACAGGGGCCGCCCATGATCTGAATGCACGGCGGCGACCGTCCAGGACCTGAACGCGTGGCGCGGGGTGCCGGGGCCCGCACCCGTCGCCGGCGTCCTGATGGCGCCAGGGACGCGCGACGCTCCGGTCAGCGCACTTCGGCGCCCTCGAGATCGAGGAGGAAGCGCTTCACATCCTCACGACCGGCGTACTCCCCGAGCGTGCCGTCCGAACGGATCACGCGGTGGGCGGGAATGACGAGAGAGATCGGTGTGAAGCGACAGGCGGTCCCCACAGCCCGCGCCGCGCGCGGCCGCCCCGCCATCTCGGCGATCTCCCCATAGCTCGCCGTCTCGCCGTACGGGATCTCGGCGACGCACTGCAGCGCCTCGCGCTGGAAACCTTTCGCGAGCTTCCAGTCGATCTCGAGGTCGAACTCGCGCCGGGATCCGGCGAAGTACTCGTCCAACTGGGCGCCGAGCCCGGCCACGTCGGCGTTCGCAGGCTCGAGGGATCCGCGCAGCTCGCGCGCGACGGAATCGACGACCCAGAGCGGATCGTCCGCCGTGCCGAGTGCGACGAGATGATCCGCGCTCGTGAAGACGGCGACGGCGGCCCCGACCGGTGTCGCAGTCACGGTGTAGCGGTGCGGGGACATCGTCGCCTCCCTGCGCGAGGCGCTATGCCGCGCGAGCTGCTTCCAGCAACGCGGTCGTGCGCGGGCCGAGACCGAGCGCGGCGGCCACCTCAAGCTGCTCCGCGGTGTCGACGTCGCGTCGCAGGGTCGAGGAGGCCGGCACGTCCAACACGGTATGACCGGCGTCCGCGTGCTTCGCTGCCGAGTCCGTGCCGAAGTGCGCCTCGTGCGCGCCCGGCACGCGCCAGGTGACGAGCACGGATCCGGACCCTTCGGCATCCGGAACGACCGCGCGCTCCTGGCCGGTCGCGCGTGCGAGTGCGTCGTCGAGATCCGCCGCAGTCAGCGCGGGCAGGTCGCCAAGCATCACCGCGCGTGCCTCGTGAGAGGCGCGTTCCAGGCCGGCACGAGCCGCGCCGTTGAGGCTCATGCCGGGGTCCGGGATCCAGGTGGCGCCGTCGATCTGCTCGACGCCCGCCTGCACGTCGGCGTCGCTCGTGACGACGACGACCTCGCCGACCGCCTGCGCGCTCGCTGCGGCGGCGACGGTGTCGAGCGCGATCGCGAGCGCAAGCTGCGGACGATCGGCGCCAGAGATCTCCAGCCGGGATTTACCGGACTGGGTCGTCTTCACCGGGATGACAACGCTCCAGAGCATGGGGTCCCTTCGGGGGAGGAATGGGGCGGTGATCAGGCTACCGCGGCGCGGAGGCGGGGGAGAACCTCGCGACCGTACAGTTCGAGAAAGGTCTCCTGGTCGTGGCCCGGGTCGTGGAACACGAGATGCGTGAAGCCCAGGTCGAGATAGCGCTGGATCTGCGCGACGTGCTCCTCGGGGTCGTCCGACACGATGAACCGGCTCGCGGCGCGTTCGGTGGGCAGCTCCTGCGCCAACCGCTGCATCTCCACGGGGTCGTCGACGCCCATCTTCTCGTCCGGAGTGAGCGCGAGTGGAGCCCAGAAGCGCGTGTTCTCGAGCGCCGCGTCGCGGTCCGGACGGAACGACACCTTCACCTCGAGCATGCGGTCGACGTCGTCCTTGTCGCGGCCCGCCTTGCGGATCCCCTCGTCGAAGGCCGGGATGAGCTTGTCGGTGTAGAGCTCATTCGCCTTGCCGCTCGTCGTGATCCAGCCGTCGGCCATGCGCCCGGCCAGTCGCGTGGCGGCCGGGCCGGATGCGCCGATGTAGATCGGCACCTCCTGCTCCGGTCGGTCGTAGACCGTTGCGTTGTTGACGGTGTAGTAGTTGCCCTCGTACGTCACGCGTTCCTCGCGCCACAGCTCGCGGATCATGAGGATCGCCTCTTTCATCCGCTGGAAGCGCTCGGGCGGATCCGGCCAGTTCTGGCCGAGCGTGACCTCGTTCAGCGCCTCTCCCGTGCCGACGCCGAGGATCATACGGCCCGGATAGAGCAGACCGAGCGTGCCGAAGGCCTGCGCGATGATGCCCGGGTGGTAGCGGAAGGTGGGGGTGAGGACGGAGGTGCCCAGCAGGATCCGCTTCGTCGCCTCGCCCGCGGCACCGAGCCACGGCAGGGCGGCAGGAGCGTGCCCGCCCTCATGCATCCACGGCTGGAAGTGGTCGCTGAGGAACGCGGAGTCGAAGCCGTTCTCCTCAGCGCCGACCGCGTAGTCGACGAGCTCGCGCGGGGCGAACTGCTCGGACGAGGCCTTGTAGCCGAATCGGAAGGGGACCGTCATGTCGTGACTCCTTCGGTGAGGGCGGACCGAGCTCGCTCGAGGCGGGCGCGGAAATCGGCGACCGTGCCGGGCCACAGCAACGCCAGCCGTCCGCTGCGATCATCAACGTACCAGTTGCTGCAGCCGCCCGTCAGCCAGGGCGTGGCCGCGGCGCGGAGGGCGATCTCGTCGGTCGATGCGCGCTCCATCGCCTCCGTGACCCGCACCGGCGCGGGGTACGCGAACGGCGCCGACTGACGCTCTGCGATGAGCGAGGCGGCGAACTCCGTCTGCGCCTCCGACACGAGGATCGAGGAATTGTGGCCGAGCGACGCGTTCGGACCGTTCACGACGAAGAGGTTGGGGAAGCCGGACACGAGCGTCGACGCGACGGCCGTCATGCCGTCGCGCCAGTGCTCGTCGAGCGTCTGTCCGTGTTCGCCCGTGACGAGACCCGCGTACGGCTGGCGGGTCGTCGCGAATCCCGTGGCCAGGACGAGGGCATCGGCGTCGAGAGTGCGCCCCGAGGCCGCGACCAGCGTGGATCCGCGCACCTCGACGAGCGCGGACGGCTCGAGCGTGACGCGCCCGCTCGCGATCGCGGGGTAGAAGTCGTCGCTGAGCAGCACGCGCTTGCACCCGAAGGCGTAGTCGGGGGTGAGCGCGCGCCGCAGTCCCGGATCCGGCACCTGCCGCGCGAGGTGCGCGAGGGCGACGTCGCGTGCGGCGGCCGCGGCGTCCGGATCCCCGGACCGCGACGCGTATCGCGACTCGCCCTCGGCGTAGAGGCGTTCTCGCAGCTCCGTGAGGGCGTTGGGATCGTCCGTCAGACGCTGGCGGTCGGCGGTGTCGACGGGGTGGTCCTCGCGTGGCACGATCCACGCCGGCGTGCGCTGGAAAAGTGTGACCTCGGCGCCGCGGCGGGCGAGTTCCGGGACGAGCTGCACTGCTGAGGCTCCGGTGCCGACGACCGCGATGCGTCGGCCCGCCAGGTCGCCGTGGGGGAGGGCGTCGTGATCCCATCGCGAGGAGTGGAACAGGGGCCCGACAAACGTGCCGAGCCCACGGACGTCGGGGATCTGCGGCTCGGTGAGGCGGCCGGCGGCCAGCACGAGGTGGGCGGCGACGACCTCGCCGCCGCCGGAGTACGGCAGGCCTGCCCCGATCGCAGCCGATTCCGCCGATTCGGACACCGAGGTCGCACGACTGCCGTACTCCTGCACCGGGCGGGAGGTCGAGAGCTGCCAGGCGCCGTCTTCCCAGCGGGCGTCGGTGAGCGCTGTACCGAGCAGCAGGTGCTGGTCGAGGCCCTCGTCGGCGACGATCCGCTCGAGGTATGCCTGGATCTCGGCCCCCGGGGCGAACGCCCGCGTCCAGTGCGGCCACGGGTGTGACGCGAGGGAGTAGAGGTGCGAGGGCACGTCACAGGCGATGCCGGGATACGTGTTGTCGCGCCAGGTGCCGCCGATGCGGCCTTCGCGCTCGAGGATGACGAAGGATTCGATACCGGCCTCACGCAACGCGAGCGCCTGCGCGATCCCGGCAAAACCGGCACCGACGATCGCGGCATCCACGCGCAGCGTCATGCGGATCCGACCTCGCCGTAGGTCGTGGTGCGATGCCGGAGCGGACGGAACAGCGGCTTCACGAGCGCGCGTGCCGCATCGAGGGTCAGTTCCTGGCCGGCCTCGACGCCGCTGAGGGGGCCGACGCGTCCGTCGCGCAGCGTGCCGCCGAGGTCGTCGCCGCCCGCGTTCAGCAGTTCGCGCGTCTGATCGAGCCCGAGCCGGGTCCAGGGCAGCTGGATGTGAGGGATGACCCCTGTCAGCATGAGGCGCGAGACGGCGACCATCGCGCGGTGCTCATCGATCGCAGCTCGCCCCTCGACGAGGGGGCGCCCCCACCCCGGGATCGGGATCGGCACGAACTCGGTGAAACCGCGGGTCTCACGCTGGATCCGGATCAGCTCGCGCAGGTGTGCCACGCGCTCGGCGGCGGTCTCGACGTGCCCGTAGAACAGGACCGAGGTCGAGGAGAACCCGGCGCGGTGCGCGGCCGTGATCGTCTCGATCCACCGGTCGATCTCGAGGTCGCCGGGGGCGACGAGCGCGCGCACACGCTCGCTGAGGATCTTGACTCCCGTGCCCGGCACCGTGTCGACGCCGGCGTCGCGCATCGCCGTCAGAGCGCCCGACAGCCCGAGCCCCGCGCGATCCGCGAGGTCCGCCACGTCCTGCGGGCGGAACGCGTGCAGATGGATCCTCGGGGCCTCACGGGCGATCGTGCGCGCGATGTCGAGGTACCCGCTCGCGTCGCCGGGCACCATGCCCTGCACACAGATCTCCGTGAGTCCGAGGTCGGTCGCGTCGCGCGCCATCGCGGCGAGCTCGTCGAGGTCGTAACCGCCCGGATCCACGGAGCCGAACAGCGTCGAGGCGATGTTGCGGTTGTCGACGATGCTGACGGCCTCGCCGACGGTGTAGCGGCGCACGTCGTCCGCGGCCTGCACGACGGCGTCGAGTTCGTCGCCGGTCGCGGTGAGCAGGCGGATCCACTCGTCGTCCTCGAGGGCGGCCGGATCCTCTGCGGCCCGCTCGATGACCGCCGCGATCAGCCCGCCGGGCGCGTTGCCGCCGGCGTCTTCGCCCCGCACCGCCCCCGCTCCGCTCTCTCCGTCGGCCCCACCGAATGGGTCGCCAGAGTTTGCGGTGTCGAGGCCCCCAGACGTGGCAATCTCTGGCGACCCAATGGGCGTGGGGCGGGAGCCCGGAGAATCGCGGAGGACCCGGGCGCGCGGGCGCGGGTTCGCGCCCTGCGGTGTCGTGTTCTCGCGGGCGAGACCGGTGGCGGGATCCGCAAGCGCGTCCACCGATGCCCGCAACGCTGGCGAGATCCACTCGTCGTCGAGGAACTCCGGGTGTGCGGTCAACCGCTCGCGGAGCGTGAAGCCGAGCTTTGCGGTGTGGTCAGCGAGGTCGTCGAGGTGCGGCCAGGGGCGCTCGGGGTTGACGTGATCCGCGGTGAGCGGCGAGACCCCGCCCCAGTCGTCGGCGCCCGCGCGCGCGAGCAGATCGAGCTCGACCAGATCCTGCAGGTTCGGCGGCACCTGGATCCGCATCTTCGGCCCGAACACGAGCCGCATCACGGCCACCGCGGCGACGTACTCGAGCAGCTGTGCGTCCGGCGCGTTCTGCATCGCCGTGCGCGGCTTCGCGCGGAAGTTCTGCACGATGATCTCCTGCAGATGCCCGTGCTTGTCGTGCGCGTCACGCAGCGCGATCATCGACTCCGCGCGATCGCGTATCGTCTCGCCGATGCCCACGAGGATCCCCGTGGTGAACGGGATCCGCGCGCGGCCCGCATCGTCGAGGAGCTTCAACCGCACGGCCGGATCCTTGTCGGGGGAGCCGTAGTGCACCTCGCCGCGGTTCTCGAACAGCGCGCGCG